>JAEUSG010000276.1 GCA_016788315.1 Fibrobacterota bacterium
ATCTTTCCCTGAAAATTCAAAAACCTCATACAATCAGGAAAGTTGACAGCATCCTGTGAAGCAGAGGCATTGCAAACCTGTGCATTCCCATTTATTGAAGTTAACGTTCCACCTGATAAAGTACCGGTTTCCGTGCCTACAGCTGCAGCTTCATTAGGTTTCGGCTGATAACAAGAGAACACCAGCGAAAGAGCAGCGAGCGAAGCTAACACTTTGAATTTTCTCATACTCTTACTCCATTTTACATGTAATACTTTGATACCGAATGCATAATATAATTGCAATTCAATCGATTAAAAAGAGGAAAACTACTTTCTCGTTCCATCCTTAAAAGAAGCCACAAAACTCACTGTATCATCAACATATTTACCCCATTTCCCGGGAAAAATCTTTTTCAGACTTTTGAGTAGGGTATAATCCTCCTCTTCAAAAGTCCCCCAAAGTGTAGAACTGATAAAATAAACAGCAATGCCTGCAGGAATTGACAGTATAAATCCCAACAGTTCAGCCTCCTGCTTTACAATCATTGTCATCACAATACCCATAATTATTGATGACATCATAATTTTAAAAATCGACTTGAACGGATAAATAAGAGACACTCTGCTGCAGGTATATATCAACCCGCCAACCGAACCTGCCATTGTCACAATGCTATAACTCACAGCCGCACCAAGCGCACCATATTTAGGAATCAGCAGAAGAGAAAGAGCAATATTCACAACGGCAAGCACCGCTGAATATTTAAGAATAAAACTCTGCTTTTCCATACCATAAAGTATTGCCGAACCAGGTTTAGACAGAGAAGTAATCATCATAGAGAAAAAGAAAATCTGCAAAGCATATTTGCTTCCCAAATACTCAGCGCCATACATATAATTGATTATCGGATAAGAGAGAACTATGCCGGCGATTCCTACAGGAAAGGAGACAAAAGCAATATATCTTGACGAAAGATAAAAAAGACGGCTGATCTTTTCTTTATCTCCGGAACCGAAATATTCAGACATAGCAGGAAAAAGCACACGCCAGAAAGTTGATGGTAACAAAGTCATAAAACGCTGGGCAACATTGAAGGCAAGATTATAATAACCCAACTGCACTGCAGAACAATATCGGCCAAGAAAGAAGTTTTCAGACTTGTCCCATACAACCTTTGCTGTAAGCTGTATTGCAGAAACAGTCCAGTTATAGCTGATGATTTTTTTACGTACTGTTCCCTCTTCAGGATTGATTCCTGCAAAAAGCCTTATCCCCTCTTTTTTCAGAACATGCCAGAAGAAAAGAGTATTTACGACAGAGAAAAGAAGATTAACAGCCAGCAAACCATTGATCTTGTATCCGGCATAAAGCGCGCCAATCTTTGCAGCGAAAGCAATCGGGGTAGTTATTATAGTGTATTTTGTAAAGTATTCAAACTTCTGCAGGCCATCAATTGTAGCACTGAAAACAGCTGTAAGAATACCAGGCAGCAGGCCCATAAAGGCTAGTGCAAAATAAAACGATTCATTTTCAGAGAAAAAGTAATCTGCTATTGGCGTACTAAAAAAAACCAAAAGCGCAGTAAACAGAATCGAAACACCGATTTCTATTTTCATTACAAACAATACCACAGTATTTACGTTGGCATCCTGTTTTTTTCCACGATATTCAGCTACATATTTAGTTACTGCTTGTATTAGTCCAAGGCTGATTATCCAGCTGAATAGGCCGGACAGCCAAAGAGTCATATTGAAGATACCGTAGTTCTCAGGTTTTAAAATACGTGCAACAATTACAGATGTAGCGAAAGAGGCAACGAGTGCAATTGTCTGATTGACAAGATTAAGTACAGAATTCTTTATGAGCCGGTCGCCGCGCGCAGAATTTTCTTTCTTCATGCATGCACCTGTTTAGTTTAACCGCCCATAAAACAAAAAATCCCGCTCTTGTTTAGAGCGGGATGAGTTTTAACATATTTACAAATTACTTTGCCGCCGGTAAGCCAGGCACTTCTACAGCACCGCCCTGACCCTGTTGTGCAGGTTGTTCTCCCGATGCCGGCTGAGATGAAGGGAGAATCCCTCCTTCAGGTGCCGTCATAGGATTAAGAACTGAAGAAGCTGCGCTAGACTCAATGGCTTTCAGTTTCTCCGCTCTCTTTGCAAGAGATGAGTTTGAATTCACTGAAACAGCTTTGTTCTTTGCCAGAAGTCCAAGCCCCATGCAAAGAACCATAAATGTTATGGCAAGAATCGTTGTACCTTTTGTAAGGATAGTTGCAGCTTCACGCCCTGAAAAAGGCATTCCGCCGCCGCCCATACCGCCAAGAGAGCCGGCCAAGCCGCCTCCTTTATCTGACTGCATGAGAACAAAGATAACAAGAATAACCGAAACTAAAATCAACAGGAACAGCAGAATTCCGTATAACATGCCGTTCTCCTTTCTTTATGCGCGTACAATGCCGTTAAAGTCTTCCGCCTTGAGAGCCGCTCCGCCAATAAGACCGCCATCGATGTCTGGTTTACCCAACAGTTCCTTTGCGTTATCGGCCTTCATGCTTCCGCCATACTGAATACGGATTACAGAAGAGGTCGGTTCGTCATACATCTTTACAAGTAGTTTTCTGATAAATGCGTGAACGTCCTGTGCCTGTTCCGGAGAGGCCACTTTGCCAGTCCCGATAGCCCAGACGGGTTCATATGCGATTACTGTTTTTACAGCATCAGCAGCTGACAGATCCTTATACGCGCCGCGTACATGATCCTCAACAACTTTTTCAGTAATATTACCTTCACGTTCTGCAAGAGTTTCGCCAACACAGATAATAGGAAGAAGTCCGGCTGCAAGAACAGCTTTAACCTTCTTGTTAACCGTGTCGTTTGTTTCACCGAAATAGGTTCTCTGCTCACTGTGTCCTAGTATGACATATTTCACTCCGACACTTTTAAGCATATCACAACTTACCTTACCGGTAAATGCGCCGCTCTTTTCCCAGTGAACATCCTGAGCACCAAGAGCGACATGAGTTCCTTTGACAACATCGTTAACAGCTGAAAGACAGACAAATGTTGGACAAACAACAACATCAGCATCAGCACCTTTTGTTATGGCAACCACTGCTTTTGCGAGTTCAACCGCCTCAGGAACGGTTTTATTCATTTTCCAGTTGCCGGCAATAATATTCTTACGCATTAAAAAAACTCCTGCTTACTTATTGTTCAGTGCCGCTACGCCAGGCAGTTCTTTACCTTCCACAAGTTCCATGGAAGCACCGCCGCCTGTTGAAATATGGGACATTTTGCTCGCAACACCCGCTTTATTAACAGCCGACACAGAGTCGCCACCGCCAATAACAGTTACGCAGTCTGGAAGTTCGGCCATTGCATTTGCGATAGCCACTGTACCTTTGCTAAACTTGTCAAATTCAAAAACGCCCACAGGGCCATTCCAGAAAATTGTCTTAGCACCTCTAATGGCACCTTTAAACTTCTCAATTGTCATTGGGCCGATATCCATACCCATCTGATCTGCATCGATATTACCTCGGGCTACATGCCAGGATTCAGCATCAGCGCTGAATTCTTTGGTTACGATATGGTCAATAGGCAGATAGATGTAAATATGTGATTCATATGCCTTCTGGAGAATTTCACGGGCAAGCCCGAGCATATCCTCTTCAACTAGGGATGAACCAACATCCAGACCTTTAGCTTTCAAAAAGGTATAAGCCATACCGCCGCCAACTATCAGGCGGTCAACCTTACCGAGAAGGCTTTCAAGAACTGCAATTTTAGAACTGACCTTGGCACCGCCGATAATTGCGACGAAAGGACGTGCAGGATCTTTTACAACCTTTTCCATAAGATACTCAAGCTCTTTTTCCATTAAAAAACCGGCAACAGCTGGCAGATACTGCGCAACAGTTTCGGTTGAGGCATGAGCACGATGTGCAGAACCGAATGCATCATTTACATATATATCACCATAGGTAGCCAGAGCTTTGGCCATTTTTTCCCGATCAGCCTGTTCCTTGGAAGTCTCTTCCTTATGGAACCTGGTGTTCTCGAGCATTAGAACTTCACCGTTTGCGAGTCCGGCAACTATAGCATCCGTTTCGGGACCCATGCATGCAGGAGCTGTTTTGACAGGTTTTCCTAAGAGCTCCGCACACTTAGCGGCTACTGGAGCCATTCTGTGTTTTGCACTCAGGTATTTCTGTTCGTCAAACGGTTTATTTTCCTTAGCCGCCTTTTCCTGTGCCTTTTTCATATCCTTCTTGGGATCGCCAAGGTGAGACATTAGAACCACAGACTTTGCACCCTGTTCGAGTACATAGCGGATTGAAGGAAGTGCTGCTTTAATACGTGTGTCGTCCTGAACGACCCCATCTTTCATGGGAACATTGAAATCTACACGCATGAGAACGCGTTTACCCTTAAAATCAAGGTCGCGTACGGTTTTTTTAGAAATGGCCATTGCTCATTAACTCCTAGGGTTAACAAATTACTTCGAGATAACTTTCACCATCTCAAGAACTTTATTTGAGTAGCCCCACTCGTTGTCGTACCAGGAAACAAGTTTAACGAATGTGTCGTCAAGCTGAATGCCTGCTTCAGAATCAAATACTGATGTATTTACTTCGCCGACAAAATCTGTTGATACAACCTTCTCATCTGTATATCCGAGAACGCCCTTCATAGCGCCGTTTGAAGCGGCTTTCATAGCAGCGCAGATCTCTTCGTACTTTGCAGGTTTGTTAAGCTCAACTGTAAGATCAACAACTGAAACATCGGAAGTTGGAACGCGGAAAGCCATACCTGTAAGCTTTTTGTTAAGCTCAGGAATTACTTTGCCTACAGCTTTTGCAGCGCCAGTTGATGATGGGATGATATTCTCGAGAATACCACGACCACCGCGCCAATCCTTCTTTGAAGGACCGTCAACAGTTTTCTGAGTTGCTGTTGCGGCGTGTACAGTTGTCATTAAACCGCGCTTGATTCCCCAGTTGTCGTTCATAACTTTTGCAATTGGAGCAAGGCAGTTTGTTGTGCAGGAAGCGTTAGATATGATTGTTTCGCCCTTGTAAGAAGTGTGATTTACACCGTAGACAAACATTGGGGTATCATCTTTAGATGGGGCAGAGAGAATAACCTTTTTTGCACCAGCTTTGATATGAGCTTCAGCTGTTACCTTATCAAGAAAGAGACCTGTTGATTCAACAACAATATCTGCACCAACTTCGTTCCACTTAAGGTTTGCTGGATCTTTTTCAGCTGTAAGGCGGATTTTTTTGCCATTGATTACAAGGTTTGTTCCTTCAACAGAAACTTCACCTTTGAAGCGGCCATGAACTGAATCATATTTGAGCATATATGCAAGATAGTCTGGTTCAAGAAGGTCGTTGATACCTACTATTTCGATCTCTTTGAAATTCTGGATTGCTGCGCGGAAAACCATGCGGCCAATTCGGCCGAAACCGTTGATACCTACCTTGATAGCCATTTTAACTCCTTGTTATTGGTACTTAATTATTTATACATCTAAATGCACTAAGGGGGGAAAATATAATAGAATTACCCCATCAAATGCTCTTTTTATGCTCTTCCCTGATATTTCTTGTCTTCAGTGCTGACCTTTATAACATCTCCATTTTTAATGAAGAGCGGTACTTCAACCTCAAGACCTGTTTCTAGCTTAACGATTTTGCGTACATTTCCGGAAGTATTACCGCCAACCGCATCGTGCGCTTCTGTAACAGTCATTTCTACAGAAGCTGGCAGGTCAATACGAACTGCGCGATCTTCAACGAAAAGAACCTCATATTTCTGGCCGGCAGTTATAAAATCGAGAGCACTTTCAACTACACTTTTCTGTAATTCGTATGTGTCAAAAGTATTTGGATCCATAAACACAAACTCGCCCTGATTTTCATAGGAGAATTCAAGAGTTTTTGAGCGGTTTTCAAGAACCTCAAAAGCTTCATTTACGTTTGTTCTAAGAGGAAAAGCTTTTCCTGATGTCAAGCTACGGAGTTCCATCTGAACATATGCTCTGTTATTAGGAGGAGTTCTGACAACAACCTCTTCAACCATGCACATATCACCATTATACTTAACCATCGTCCTTCTTCTTAACTCATTAGCAGCTGCCATACTTTTATTTTCCTCCGTTTATTGGTTATGTTCTATAATAATAGGAAGGGGAATATAACTAATATGAATATCATGAAAAAAGCCTTATTGGCAATTGTCGGCGTAACGGCTTCAGTTTCCGCTTTGGTATATAATGTCGGTCCAGGCAAACAATACAGCACTTTACAGTCAGTTTCCGGTCTATTAAACGGCGGCGATACTGTTCTGGTGGCCGGAGACACAACGTACAACGGCGGAGTTGTTTTTAACCGTCCAGGGCGTACTGACGCACCCATTTTTGTAAAAGGTGTTACGATAAACGGCAGAAGACCGCTCATTAAAGGGGCAACCAATACCGTTCATTTTGCCACAGCATGGCCATATAACGGCGGAGGTGCCGACAATTACATTTTCGAAAACTTTGACATTACCGAAGGTACTTTCAGAGGTATTTTTCTTCAGGCGAACAATCTAACCATCCGCAATGTAAAAGTCTTCAACTGCGTAGCACATGGAATTCTGGCGGCAGATCAGGGGTCCGGCAATATTACACTCGAAGGGGTTGAATTGTACGGATGCGGCAGCGGTAGCAGCCAGCATCAGATTTATGTCACGACTGATCAAGTTCACTTTCCCGGCAGTGTTTTCAAAATGCGTTTCTGCTACCTCCACGATGCAAAAGGCGGCAACAATGTGAAGTCGAGATCTGAAAGAAATGAGATACACTACAATTGGATTGAGGGGGCATATTATCACGAACTGGAGCTCATCGGACCCGATCCGGGAGGACTCGATGATCTGCCGCAATGGAATCCACGCTTAAAACGTGAAGATTCCGAAGTCATTGGTAATGTACTGATAAAAAAAGCGACCCAATACTCAAACCCTGTTGATTTTTCAATTGTGAGATTCGGCGGAGATGGAACTGGTGAGTCTCATGGCAGATATGTCGTTACCAACAATACAATGATATGTGCCGGAGCCGCCGTTTTCAGACTATTCGATAGTCTGGAAAGTGTTGCGGCGTATAACAATGTGATTTACAGGTCTGGTGGAGCACCAAACATTATGCGCACGGCAGAGGCAGAATGGACAACAGGTGTACAGCAGTTTACAGGCAGCAATAACTGGATAGTTACAGGTTCAACAAACGTTCCAGCCGCATGGGTAGGCACAATTACAGGATCCACCCCCCTCTTCAATACAACATCTGCTGATACACTTAAACCGGCAACGGGCAGCGTCCTTATAAATGGCGGAACATCAAACATTAATGGCAACAGCATTCCACTTTACCATCCGCCAACGAGAAAGACATGCACTGCTGCAGATGCCGTTATCAGACCTGTAAATGGCGCAGTAGATATCGGAGCTTATGAATCATCCACTCCGGCATCTGTTCAGCCATTGAACATACCGGCTAATGAAAAAGTAATTTCAATCAAAACCTTTGACATTTTAGGAAGGCCTGTAAAAACAAATTCCAGGAAGTACCTTCCTGGAATTTACATTCTTTTAATTACAACAGATCGCGGTATCAGAACAGCGAAACAAATAAAACTATAATTTTATTCGTTATCCTCAGGTTTAACGAGGGCGATATTTCTCCACCCTTTTTCGCCAAAACGGATGTCGCGTTCTACGATTTCCCATACGACAACTTTTTTGCCTTTAAGAACATTCAGTTTTCGCACAAGAACTTCACGAACCATAGTCGACGCACCGCCATCGCTAACAATAGAGGCAACCGGCTGTTTCAGCTCTTTTGCGAGATGTGAAATCCAACCTGCACTTCTTGGTTCATCAGTCTGATAGATACGTGAGTAACTATCTCCAAGTACAAGAACCTGTGATGCCTGATAATCATCCTTGTATGGCTGTTTTTCCATTGCTGACGAATCGCCTGTTACCTTCCAGACCGGATAGCATGTTACAGTTTCAGCAGGGAAAGAGAATTTCAAATCACGGATTGCCATTGAAGGAAGTTTGGTCATGTCGGAAATATCCCCAAGACGGACAACAGAAGTAGTATCAAAGACGTAGTTCACACTGCCATCCTGATACCATGGATACTTCCTGATGTGGTCGGCAACAGTTTTAGCAGTTGCGAGCACAGCACGCCCTTTGAAATGGGTATCTGTTCTCATGTAAATTGAGTCGCCAGCCTCCTGATCCCTCTTTCTTTCTTCAGCAAATACCGAGAAGAGATCAACTGCATCAACACCTCTCTTCTTAAGCGAATCTATAATTGACAGAGTATGACTGAAGGTTCCTGAAAGAGCAGGCGATGCGCTCTTGTTCAGCAGATCAGGATAAATTGAGGGTTTGGTTGGCATAAGAATAATTATCATGTCAATATTCTTAGCCTTTAAAGCATCTTTGAATGCAACAATGCTGTCGATCAGATTTTCCTTAATTGGCGCATCGTTCGGATCTGTCTCACGACTCTCTTTTGCCAACACGTGCCGCTTTGTTACATACTCGACGTCGGGTCTGTAGAAAAGCCACTTATTCTCGCCAAGCACTCCTTTGTCACCAAGATCCTCAAACAGTGTGTAATATGTAAACAATGACCATGGACGGGCAGCGAGAGCGTAAAGAGAGCTATTCTCCATCTCCTTCTCATATGGACGGAGATATTTATCACCGACCATTATTCGTCGCAGTGCAGTGAGGGTAAGTCCGACAATTCCTCCATTCCCCTGCAGACCTTTAAGCTCAACAGCAGATACTGCAAGCGCTTTAGTTTCTGAAACAAGAACGGTAAGATCACCTCCCTGAAGAGCTTCATCAAGTACGGTCAGTTTCTTCGTCATCGCCCGTAGTGTTCTATAGTATGGTTTCACAGTATCTTCGGACAGGAAATGGTTGTTGTCTCCCTTTACATGTCTGTTATAGTCATGAACACTGTTGCGGAGAAGCCTTACCTTGATTCTGCATTCATCAATCAGACGCTCTGCCTCGGACGGGTCATTGATAAGCGAACTGTCAGAAGAGCCCTTAACCGCGAGTGCGGAAAGAGTGTCTGCAAGAAGCGACAGCTCCGATGCAGTCTGAACATCTGCTTTGTGCTTTGCCTTTGGAGTAATAAAGAGATCCTCAAGTAGATCAAGCATCTGAATCCTGCCATTTTCATTATGGCGCAATTCATAGAATGTCTGAGTAACAGGAACAAGATAGATGATAAAGAGAAAGATTATTGTAAATAACCAAAGTTGTTTTTTTGTCATGGTAGCACCCTTAGAATTGGAAGTAAAGGAAAGGGTTATATGTTTGTGTAAACATCGCTATTACAGCAAGAATGAAGGCAGCAGTTGCTATAACCATCTTTGTTGCTGAAAGCTTCTCACTAATCCAGTCATGAGCCTGCCAGGAAACATAGGCAAAGAAGGCGCACACCAGAAGCATCACACTGTTCTTCCAGGTAAAGATAGTTGCGTGAAGAAGCGGAGTGGCTGTTGCAGCATCGCCGATTCCAAGCATCATTCCCCAGTAAGCTATTCCCTGCTCAGTTGAGGGAGCGCGGAAAATAGCCCATGAGAACATTACCACAACGTTAATAAATATCACATTTACCCATCCAGGAACGTTGCCGAGTACAGAGTTCTTTACATCGCCGCGAAGTCGTTCAAGAATCATAAACACAGCCTGAAATAGTCCCCAGATGATGAATGTAACCTTTGCACCATGCCAGAGGCCTGAAAGGAAATAGACAAGTATTAGATTGAAATAAAATCTCTTGACTGTGACTCTGTTACCACCAAGCGGAAAGTAAATATAATCACGAATAAAGTTTGTGAGCGAAATGTGCCACTTCTTCCAGAATTCATTCAGACTCTTAGAGTGATATGGAGCGTTAAAGTTTTTAGGAAACTCAATTCCTATCATTCTCGCAAGACCGACGGCCATATCGGAATAACCGCAGAAATCGAAATAGATTTGGAAGTGATACGCTATAATGCCCCACCAAGCTGCCGGGGTGTCCACTCCATTAGCTCTGAAAACAGTATCAGCTATTTGACCAGCGCTGTTAGCCAGCAGAATCTTTTTTGCAAATCCAAGAAAGAAAATGCCAAGACCTGAAACGAAACGGTCAATTCTATGATCACGCTTTACAAGTTGCTCTGCAACGCTGCTGTATCTGATAACCGGACCGGCAATCAGGTGCGGGAAAAGAGCGATGAAACAGGTGAAAGAGGGAAAGTTCGGTGCCGGTTTAGCCTCGCCTCTGTAAAGGTCGATGGTGTAGCTTAAAGCGACGAAAGTGTAAAACGAAATACCGGCTGGCAAAACAATATTCCACATTCCAGCATAACTTGTACCTGCTGTACCGAAAACGCTGTTCAATTTATCTACTGCTTCAAGCATCAAAGGAGTATACTTGAAAAAGGCCAGCAAACTTAAGTCACCGATAATTGCGGTGAGCAAAGCAGCTTTCCTTTTCCACTGAGCCATGCCTGGGGTTGTAATAATCTTACCGCAGACATAATCCCATATTGTTGATGCTAGCATCGGGATAATGTACCATGGTACCAGCCATCCGTAGAATACATAACTGCTGATTGTAATCCAGCTGTTACGGAGATAAAACTTTTTCCACGTGAAGGGAAGAATGTAATAGATGATCAAAAAGATCGGAAGAAAGTAGAATAGAAAGATATGCGATGAAAAGACCATATTCGATTGTGCTCCTTAATAATTATTTGGCGGCCTTAACTCCGTCAGCGCGGAGGCAATAAAATTTCGTGAGTTCTGAATCAAAATATTCGTCCTGTACATTATCCTTCCAAACGAGATCCATCGGCTGAATCAGTGTCAGCTTGTGAGTTTGTCCTTCAGTAAATGAGGCGACATCACCCTTTGTAAATGCAGCCATTTTACCCTTAACTTTGCCACGGGCAATCAGCGGATTGTAGTGACCAACAAGAATATCCTTTTCCGCATAAGTGCCCTTTTCGACTTTCACTACGCGGTACTTCATGATGTATACGTAGTTATAGATGTCGTTAGGTGTGAATTTACCAGGAATTTCAACTAGCCTGGCAGTCACAACTAAAGTGTCTACCGGTGTTGCGGCCTGAGACATCCCTGCAAGAAGCAAAGCGGACAACAATACACGAAAGAGCTTCATAGGTTCTCCTTATACTGTGGTTATTTAATGTTCAAACTACGGTGACCTAAAATACACGGTGTGCAATTACCATATCAACAACTTTTTACATGTATAACAACAAAGCATATGACTAGCTATAGCGGTTAAATAAAAATCAAAAAAAGGAGCCCCTTTTTCAAGGGACCCCTCTTATGTGGTAGTGGGTAGGTGTGTTATTGAATTGAGATTAGCGGATAGCTATTCTCTTTGCTTCTCTCTCTTTGTTCTTTTTAAGAACAACGGTTAGGACTCCGTCTTTGTATTCAGCCTCTACTCCATCTTCGCTAACACTGTCGCTAAGATTAAATGACCGACTGAACTTACCGTAGCTTCTTTCGCTGTAGAAATAACCCTCACGCTTGTCAGCATGCTCATGTTTTTTCTCGCCGGAAAGAGTCAAGACTCCATTTTTCACATCAACAGCGATATCATCTTTGTTTAGACCCGGCATCTCTGCTGTTAGAACAAATCGATCCTTTTCCTCCTTTACTTCGACCTGTGGATACACAGACGACAATGAGCGCGTTTCAAGATTGCTGGTAAACATGTCATCCAGCCAATTGCTCAATGTTTTTGGTTCGTAAGTTGTTAATAGTGACATAAGAAACCTCCTTGATTTAATTGTTTGTTTTTCGCTTACGCGAACAGCTATTACAAGCTGCATGCCACAAACCAAACCACTGAAAAATAAGGAGTTATGAAATCAAGCTTTAATTACGACCTATTGCACTTTTCGATTTGGAACAGTATCTGTTTCAATCTTCAGCAGAATTCTATATTATGAACATAAATCAAATGAGGAGCTAGTATGACTTTAAGGATAGTAATCATCGGCGGAGTAGCAGGCGGAGCTACTGCAGCAGCAAGACTTCGCAGACTCGACGAGAATGCATCAATAACATTACTTGAGCGGGGCGAATACATCTCATACGCCAATTGTGGTCTTCCATATTATATTGGTGGTATAATCAGAGAGAGGGAGAAGCTATTTGTCCAGACAGCTGCCGGTTTCGAGAACAGATTCGGCATCAAAGTCAAAACTTCATCTGAAGCAGTTAAAATTGATCGTGAGAATAAAACAGTTGAAGTGAAAAATCTCAAGACCGGAGAGATTACAAAAGAACCATACGACAAACTTATACTGTCACCTGGTGCCGAGCCACTCCGTCCACCTATACCCGGAATTGATGATAAATCAATCTTTACTCTACGTAGTGTACCTGATACCGATGCTATCAAAAACTTCATCGAAGCTAACCATCCACGTCATGCGGTTATTGTAGGAGCAGGGTTTATCGGCCTTGAGATGGCTGAGAATCTTCACCATCAGGGGATTGCTGTTACAATTGTTGAACTCGCAGATCAGGTTATGGCTCCTGTCGACTTTGACATGGCGTCACTTGTACACCAGCATCTCAAAACAAAGAATATTGAATTTTATCTGAACGATGGTGTTGCACAGTTTGACAGAACTGGAGGCAAACTTTCCGTAAAACTTAAGAGCGGAAAATCAATACCGGCAGACATTGTGGTACTATCCATAGGCATAAAGCCGGATTCGCATCTTGCTAAAGAGGCCGGACTTAAACTCGGAGAAAGGGGCAGCATCTCCGTAAACGGTCACCTTCAGACTAGTGACCCTGATATTTATGCTGCTGGCGACGTGATAGAATATTGTCATCCGATACATGGTAAAACTGTTGCTACATACCTAGCAGGTCCGGCAAATAAACAAGGCAGAATTGTCGCAGACAACATTGTGCTTGGAAACAAAAGAATTTATGGTGGTGCACTTGGAACTGCTGTTGCCAAAGTTTTTGATTTAACAGTTGCAACAACGGGACTTCCTGCCAAAGTTTTCAAAAAAGAGGGGGTCCCCTGCATTGAGTCTATCATTCACCTCTCCTCACATGCCGGTTACTATCCAGACGCAATGCCTATGAGTCTTAAACTGGTTTTTGAACCTGTAACAGGAAAAATCCTCGGTGCACAGGCAGTTGGATACGACGGAATTGACAAGAGAATTGATGCTATAGCAGCACTTATGCGCGGCGGGGCAACGGTACGTGAGCTCACGGAGTTTGAACATTCATACGCCCCACCATATTCGTCAGCAAAAGACCCGGTTAATGTTGCGGGCTATGTAGCAGAAAACATTCTTAATGGTCTCGTTAACATTGTTCAATGGCACGAAATCAATGCTCTAACCAAAAACGAAGGGGCCATTCTAGTAGATGTCCGACTGCCTGAAGAGTTCGCTCTTGGAACTATCCCCGGTTCTACAAACATTCCTCTTGACGATTTACGCAAAAGAATTGCCGAAGTCCCGAAAGACAAAAAGTGCATTATCTTCTGCGGTGTTGGACTTCGGGCATATCTCGGCTGCCGTATTCTAATGCAAAATGGATTCGACAAGGTGTTCAACCTTTCCGGTGGATACAAAACCTGGGAGCATGCCAGCCAGAAGCAGAGTAACGAAGATGTCTTTCACGGCGACTATGTCGGCCGCGATGACCAGCTTTACAAAACAGTACCAAAAGAGGAAATTCCCATGAGCGGAAAAACAATAGAAGTTGATGCCTGCGGACTCCAGTGCCCCGGGCCGATAATGCGCTTAAAGCAGGAAATAGATAAACTCCAGTATGGCGACACAATCCGCGAAATAGCCTCGGATCCAGGCTTTGCACGTGACGTTCAAAGCTGGTGCAACATGACAGGACATCAGATGGTTTCTCTGGAAGAGAAGGCAGGCAAAGTAACTGCTGTTATCAAAAAAGTTGAATCCTCAAGGAGACCTTTAGGCGGTACCGGCGGAAGAAACAAAACCATCGTAGTCTTCAGCGATGACATGGACAAAGCGTTGGCAACCTTTGTTATTGCAAATGGTGCTCTTTCCAGCGGAAACAAAGTTACTCTTTTCTTTACATTCTGGGGTCTTAACATCATCAAAAAGTCGCACAAACCGGCAGTAAAGAAGGATTTGATGGGTCGTATGTTCAGCTTTATGATGCCTGGCAGCAGCCTTGGTTTGAACCTCTCCAAAATGGGAATGATGGGGCTTGGACGCATTATGATGCGTTTTAGAATGCGCAGCAAAGGGATAACAGCGCTTGAAGAGATGATTCAAGGGGCAATTAAAGGCGGTGCAGAACTCATAGCTTGCCAGATGTCAATGGATGTTATGGGTGTAGATGCAGCTGAACTGATTGACGGCGTAAAAATAGGCGGTGTTGCCACCTATCTCGACGCCGCTGAACAGGCCAATCTGAATCTGTTTATATAGCCGCTTGCGTTAGGCCGCACACACATGGCTGCATGCTGCGAAAAGAGACTCGATATCATAGGTAAACTCAGGATTTAGTCTCTTCAGCTCTGCGGCCATAATGCGCAGAAGATCCCTGTCTTCATTGGCATGTGTCTTTTTCCACAAAGAGAGTTTCTCCAGAAAGCTGTCCATTAGCTGAACATAAACTTTAGAATCGACTCCAGGTTTGTGTATGATATTCTTGTGCACAAAATGGAACCATTCACCGTCAGTAAATTTATCCTCAAAACGGAAATAATGGTCCCGTATATGATAAAGAATATTCAGATACACAGTAAAATTCTCAACAATCTTCTCCATAGCTACTGCAATTGCATATTCTTTCTTTGCAGTCTGCCTGGCATATGACGCTGCCATGGCAAAATAGCTTCTGCAGCGGGCAAGATAGACATCCTCACCTAAAGCCATCCAGCTCTTTGCTCCTGTAAGATCCTTCTCGATGCCGCCCATTATGGTGATATTGAACAATATAGCCTCAGCATTCTCTTTGTAAAGCCAATAACGCTCTCTGATATCCTTCCTGCTCTCCTGAGCAGCGATAATCTCTGATTCTTTCATAACATTATATGGATTTCTGCCAAGCATAGCACGCCCTTCGGCGAAGCGTATCATCATACCAGCCAGATAAACATTCACATCTTCATCAAGTTCAAGCGTGTTTGATCGGAGTCCGGTTTCCATTCTTGCAGAAATGACGGCGTTAAGGAAATAGCTCAATTTAGTGTTCGGACTGCATGGACGGATGATTGTAGTATTCATTGTATCCCCCGGTTTTTAAGCGATTAACCAGACCCAGTCTTATTATCGTCCCTTTCTCAGTTTTTCTTTAACTATTATTGGCCGGCTTAACATCAATAATATCAACAGCTTATAACAACATCAATAAAGTCTTGATTGTTAGCAGTTTTTGATCATATCATTATACTATGGTATTAAGCGACACAACCTTAAGAAAAATGATAACCGATAAGAGCATCGAGGTTTCACCCTTTGATGACAGTGCAGTGCAGCCTGCTTCAATCGACCTGCGTCTATCCGACCATTTTGTCCAGCTTGACGAAGATAAAACAGAATGGCTCACACTTAACAAATGTGCAAACTATAAAGAGTTCAGACAACCTTCAATAATGCTTCAACCTCATTCATTTATTCTGGCATCAACGATTGAGTACATTAAACTGCCCTGCGATCTTACTGCTTTTATTGAAGGAAGAAGCTCTATTGGCAGAACCGGTCTTTTTATTCAGAATGCAGGATGGGTCGATGCCGGTTTTGAGGGAACGATAACTCTGGAACTTTTCAACGCGAACAGAGTGCCGATACTTCTGGAAGCCGGAAGACGAATCTGCCAGATGGTCGTTGTAAAAATGGACAGTCCCGCATCAGAGATTTACAAAGGGAAATATAAAGGCCAAAGACTAACAACTGCCTCAAGAATATTTGAAGACATCGAGTGCAGTAAGAACACTTAATGTTTTACTAAAATCTTCAAATGCTTCTCAGGCTCCCTCTCCAGCAATAGAAATGCCTCCTGAATTTTATCCGCAGTAATAATATCTGTAACGAGGGGGTTTGGATTAAGAAGCCCTTTTGACAAGTGATCTATTGATTCAGCAAATTCTCCATGAGTCACTCTTGAAGCAACAATCTTTGCCTCCTTCCAGATAAGTTCCTTTAATACAAGTGGAACCGGATCGTCCGCCAACCCCAACACACAAACCGTTCCTCCCTGTCTGATTGTCTGAACAGCCTGCCTAACCGGTGACAGTTCTGATATTGCAGTACGATAGTGGCCAACAGCTTCGAATGCAACATCTGTTCCTCTGCCATTTGTAAGATCTTTTATTGCGGCAACAGGATCACATTCTGAAGCATTTATCGTCTTTACGCGAGGGCAGGACTTCCGAGCAATCGCAAGCCGTTCCGGAAGAATATCGACTATGTATAAATCACCATTTGTGCGGTTCATAGCAGCCTGCAATATTACCTGTCCAATTTTTCCTGCACCAAAAATAACTGCAGTATCATCATTTGCTAAACCGGCTCTGTTGCATGCATGAAAGCCAATTGAAAAAACTTCAACAAGAGCTGCAATCCGGTCATCAACATTGTTTGGCACTTTGAAAAGCATGTGTTCCTGTGCGGAAACATAGGGAGCAAAACCTCCATCGACATCAATTCCTAATAATTTCAGAGAAGCACATGCTGGAAAATGCCCTTTTGCACATGCAGCACACTTACCGCACCAGAATATCGGATCGACGGCAACCCGATCGCCAGCTTTAAATCTTTTTACCCCTTTTCCAACCTCCATAATTTCACCGGCAAATTCATGCCCCTGCACAAACGGAAGCTTTGTCCTGGGGTGAAAATCACCATTCCAGACATGCTGATCACTACCGCATATACTTGCATAACCGACTTTAACAATTACAGAACCTGCAGTACTGACAGGCGCAGGATGTTCCAACATTTCAACCTTACGATACTCTGTTAAAACCGGCGCTAACATCAATCCCCCCTTATGCTACTTTTTTGTTTACCGTAATGATGAAATAAAATAGATTATAGGAGTATGGACAATATCCTCCAAAATCTGGATAAATTTTCAGACTCCCCTTTTACAAGAAGCGTGGAAGCGGTTGTTTTTTTTCTACTTGTTGCCGCAGCAGTTTTTCTTTTGAACAAATGGCTGAAAAAGCCTGACCATGAATAGCACCCAGCAGGGACAAAAACACAAAGACCGCTTCAAGTTGGATCTGTAAGCCTTCCGCTCTTGAGCTTAAAACCATTTTCATTTCGATATGGCAGCCGGTGAATTATTAGCAAAAGACCTGCTCCACCCCAAAAGTAAATATCTGCCGGATGGGAACTTGTGTGCGGCCCTGTTGTATTCAGCACACAAATTGCAGATAGCGTTGCAATAATAGCCCTCACTACCACCCGCTTATCCGGATGTTCCTCTTCAAGATAGAGTCTGTAACCGGCTCTGAATATCCTGAAAAGGATTATAAGCAGCAGAATCGTGCCGATGTAACCGGTCTCGTATAGTACAGTTAGATAATAGTTATGAGCATTAAATGATCCGGGGCCCCATCCGATTGGTCCCTGAGGCAGCTGAATAGAACGGCTCAAAACAAAAAGCCACATGGTAATTCTGGCCTGCATTGAATGCTCTTCAAAGGGGTTTGTTATTGCAGTTACACGCTCCTTTACGAAAAGGTCTGTTACACTGCGTTCTCCTCCTCCAATCTGACGGCCAATTTTCCCCGATGCTTTATCGAGAATTGACGTTCCTCCCATTTCCTCAGCAGCATAAGAGAGAGGTAACCCTATTAGCATTACGACAACTATGCTTACCACCTTTTTTTTAAATGATGTCCTATGCGCGATAAGAAACCACATGAAAGCAGCGGCTAATGCACCAACCCAATTAGACCTGACCGATGTTAACAGAAGCGCAAGACCCATCACAGGAATAAATAGGTAGTAGAAAAATGAGCCTCCCCTGTTCCGAAGGCTGCCTGCAGCAAGTGCAGCAATCATACCGATAAGCATGAAATCTGCAAAAGTGGCCGGGGAAGCCAGCATTGAAAATGGTCTGGGCGTACCTGCAATAAACATCGTTACAAATTCTGTCCTCATCTGATCGAGCCATAACTCTTCAAATGATGTATAGCCGATAAAAACCTGTTTTATACCGTAGAGTGCAAGCAGCAGAGCCAGCACCGCTGTTAACCTTAATACGGCAACAACCTGATCAAAAGATTTAACAAAATATATCGCGAAAAAAAAGACGGTGATGAAAAAGACATCAAACTTAAAAGCCTGCAAAGCCAATACAGTACCCGAATTAAGAACAAACACTCTTAAAAGCTGATAACCTATAAAGAACAGTATAAGCCACTGCAAACCCGATTCAGGAGACTTCAGCCTCTCTCCCTTTCTTAACTTATCAATCAATGCGAACATAAGCAGCGCCGCAATGATATCCGGCAAAAGCAACAGCGGATCATTAGACACTCTATCCGAAACGAGATAAAAAAGCCTTCTTATCCACGAAAGGAAAAGCGGCAGAACACACAGAACTGCAAGACCGAATGCTGGGAATTTAAGAATAGGAACAGTTAACACAGCGAAGAGAAAGACAACAACCTCTTTTCTGTCTGGAACAGCGGCAATTTTTCTGGCTATAAAAGTTCCTGAAACTGCAGCGGCCATTAACAGTATGCCATTTCTCAAAAGAAAGAGCAGCCGATCACGCGTCCTTATGCTCAGTCTTCCTATACCTGTTATTTTAAGAAAACTATTTCTTAATAACTCCTGCATATACCTCTCTATAAATCTCAGCTACTTTAATTATTTCGAATTCTTCAGCCCTCAAAGCGCCATTTGCAGCTATTTGCTTCCGTTTATCGCTATCTCCCAGATGCTCAACAATAGTTTCAAAAAGAGTCTCCTTTGAGCAAAGAGTTCCATACTTACCATTACCGCACAAATATCCCGAACCTGCATTTTCCACAGCTACTACCGCAGTACCACTTGCCATTGCCTCAAGGGCAGGTAGACCAAAGCCCTCATAATCAGACGAGGAAACTAGAAGCCACGCTTTCCTATACAATCCGGCAAGAAGGGAACGATCCGGTCTGTCTACATAAGTAATTCCGGCTCCGTTCACCCGTTCAGGACCGGCCACTATCAGCTCAATAGCTGGGTACACTTGTCTCAAATCCGGCATCAAACCTAACAATCTATCGCCCCTTTTCCTGTCATAAACTGATCCTACATACAGTATAGTTGGATTTTCACTCTTAACGCCCGCCGGATAAAATACCGTTTTGTCGACACCGCATGGAACAATTCTGTTAACATTTGGTAGAAACCTTGCCGTATCCGGCGAAATTGCGGTTCTGTAATCTGCAGCCAGAGCCCCTACCCATTCGAGGAGAAAAGATATAAGCTGTGCAATCTTTCTTTTCCACGTTCTCGCAGATACAAATTCCATAAATGCTGTGCCGTAAAAAGTACGCACCTGAGGCCTGCCGCCAAAAAGAAGAAAGTTATCTCCATGAGAATGGATTACATCAAACACTTCTTTGTCAATCTTTTTAAAATAATACCCCAGCAAATAGCGTTTTAGAAACCGGCTGCTATTTACAAAAGATGGTAATTCTATTTTGTGATGCTCATATGCTGCATCTTCCGGTTTCCCGCTTATTGATGCAACAGTGACCTCAACTCCAATCTTGATCAGAGCATTAGCCAGATCGTGAACCTGTGTGGCAACTCCTCCATAATTTCCATTGCATGGTAAATCCCGCTGCAGGAAAAGCACCTTCATTGCATAATCTCCTTAAGCGTCTTTACTGCATTTTCCGGAGACATATAAGTTTCGTAGAGAGTTCTGCCCCCTTGGCCTATTGTTTCTCTTAGAACGTCATCTTTAACCAAGAGAGTTATGGCTGAAGCGAGACCAACTGCAGTACCGTCATAAAAAAAAATGTTTTCGCCATGAATAAATTCCGGATCTGTCCAGCTGCTTTTATTTGCCACAACTGCGATACCGTGTTGAAATGCAGCCGCCGCACTTCCTTTACGGAATGATATTCCGCGCCTGTCGAACACAACAAAAACCTGTAGCCTTTGCAAAGCACGCGACACATCTGTCACTGACAGGAAGCCAGTTTCTGCAAAAACAGGATCCTTGCTACCTGGCTGCTCCCCGATCAGAAGAGCCCTGCCACAATTGGCCATTTTGATACCATCTGCGGCCTGTGAAAGCATTACATCATCATGAGAGACACCAAACATTCCTACAACGTGGTCTTTTAGCTGCTTCGAAGATGCATCAACATTGATGTTAGAATATACAGGGATTCGTGTTGCCTTTATACAAAATTGATCCAGCTGCTTCAACCTAAAATCAGTTGTAACGACAACGCTATCTGCCGATTTCAAGACTGCTCTATCAAGCCAGAAGTGAAATGGTCTATGTAAAACAAACTTAATTACTGACCCATACGACGGAATGAATATTTCGTGAACAAACAAGAGAGTTTTTATACCTAAATGTTTTAGTTTCTGCATAAGACGCACCGGAAAAGTGTTCCAACTTCCGTACAGAAATGGTGTATACGCTACAATTACGTACTCGATTCCACTTTTTATTATTTCTACCGCAACTTCTTCAGGTTTGGAATGCGAAGTTATTTCAATAAGTCCGCAATCGACAGAGCTTTCGAACATTACTCTGGAAAGAATCAGAGCATGATCATATACCCCTGATCTACCATGTTCCTTCTGCGGACAGACAATTGCTGCTCTCATTTATAATTATTTACTCACTTTTGAGAATAAGTTTTGGACTAATGACTTTAAATACATTATTTTAACGGCGAAAGGAACGATATGAATAGATACTCAATAGCTTTTATCTCGCCAGGCAACAATCTTCTGCACCGCGTTATTTTCGCAAAAACTGAAGAAGAGGCTTTACGCCTATTCTTCAACGAAATAAAACTTGCAAGCTATACTCAGGACGATGACGGTTTCTTCTATTTCCGTGAAGATTTCAATTACGCCAAACAGGGCGAACGTCCAGCAGGCAGTATAATAAAAGTTGAATAACATGCGTTTTGCTGCACTTGTTGTGTTTCTGTGTGCCTTTTCGTTAAGCGCTCAACTAAACTTCCAGGAAGAGGGCGAAAAGGAGCGCGTGCATTTCGGGATGTCACAGGCAGAATGGAAGGCCTTCAAAGAATCCGGCATGACCATTGCCGAGTTGGAGGAACTTGTTGTTTGCGGCATTTCATATAATGAATACCAAACAAGACCGTGGTTGTCGCTTGGTGTTTCCCGGAAAACATGGATCGACGAACGATGTAAGGGATTAGGAGATGCCGACGTAAAGGCTTTTCACGATAAATCGCCACAAGATTTTTCTGTAATTCTAGCCTTTCTTATTCCAGGCAGCATACACTTAAAAAAGAAACAATATGTTCCGGGTTCAATTTTACTCGGAACCTCAATTATGTCGTGGACAGCCTTTGTGCTATTGCCAGGGACAAGAACAATGTCTGGAAATGCTGAAGATATTGATACCGACCAAGAAACATATGAAGAGATCCCAGAACGTCGCCCTGTTTTTGTTGTAACTGCAATGGCTAGCAGTCTCTTAAGCGCAATTCTAGCATACAGGATGCAGGATTCCAAAGCACCGGAGGAGGCAGTATCCTTAGGACTGACTCCGCAATATGACGGTTTGCAATTATCCTATAATAAGAGATTCTGAGAGCAAAAAAAACTATATTTACACTGTACATGATATTGTGGAGGTAAATATGCCATTGTTGCTTCTTTTATTGGTTACTATTATATCCGCACAGGATTACATATCAAGACAGATCCCATTTACTAAAGAGGCTATGCTTGTTAATTCTCCTAATCTGATCAATCCTTCACGTTTTAAAATGCAGCAGAGCTACAGCATGTCGTACAGTACAAATGGAACAGAGAACGACCTTACAGGAATGTACCTAAACAGAATGTCATACCAGTTTACAGTACCGCTACTGCTTCAGGTAGACGTTGCGCTTATGCACAAACCGATGGCGCTGTTCACAGGCGAACCAGATCCAAGCGGAGCAAAAAGCGCTCTACTTGGCATACCGCATGCAAAACTAACATGGAAGCCATCCGAAAAATTCATGATGTCTGTTGAGTATTTTCAACAGCAGAACGGATATTCAAACAACTCTCTTTTAAGCCCATTCGGAAACTCTCTCAACCCATATTCTGACGATTACTTTACACCATCATACCGCAAAAGCAGATGAAAAAGATCCCGCTCATAGCCGGAGCTGCCATTTTAATAGGTGCGGGGATCCTTTTCTATCTCGCTAAAATTAAAAAGAGCGACAGCCAGCCTATTGCCGGCAGGGTGGAAATACCCAACAGGGGCTCAATCCAGATTCTTAACGGCTGCGGGACGCCTGGCGCTGGCCAGGTAGTGGCTGACATTTTAAGAAAAAGCAGGTTTGATGTTAAAGAGATCAGTAACGCTCAGGAATGGAATTACAGACAAACCATAGTTGCAAGACGCTCCATGGACACGGCTCTCGCAAGCGATGTCGCCAAAGCTCTCGGAACCAAAAACCTCATACCTCTGCAAAACAATTCAGGGATTTATGATATCACAATTTTTGTCGGTGCTGACTACAAAGATCTCGGCCGAAGCGAAGAATAAACCATTGTGACAAAAAAAATATTTTTTTCAACCGGTGAGAAATCTGCAGAAAATCATGTACTTGCTCTGAAATCATCCTTGGGCAATGATTATGAACTGGAAGCTTTAGCAGGCGACAATTTAAAACAGCATGGTTTCAAGACACTGCGTACCCTTGAGGAAACTTCAGTATTAGGCTTCACAGAAGTCATACGGCAATATCCAAGACTCCGCCGGATGCTAAAAGAGAGCTGCAGCTACATAGCGGATACACACCCGGATCTTCTCGTTCTTGTTGACTATCCAGGATTCAATATACCTCTTGGAAAATTTGCGAAAAAGATCGGTATAAAAACACTGTACTATATTGCACCGAAAACATGGGCATGGGGTGAATGGCGGGCTAAAAAACTTCACCGGTCAACGGACAAAATGGCGGTCATTTTTCCTTTCGAAGAAAAATATTTCAAATCTTTCGGAATTGATGCTGTCTATGTCGGCAATCCGAATGCCGAGGCGATGAATATAACTGTTGGAAGTGCAGTTCCAGGCACACTCGGCATACTTCCCGGAAGTCGTAAGCAGGAAATAGGCAGACTGCTTCCCCAATGTATAGATGCGGCAAAATCCCTTCTTGAGAAGGGCTACTTTTCTCGTGTAATTGTCTCTCAATCAGACAACTTAAGCAGTGAAATCATTGAGAAATATCTTCCAGACAACCGTTTTTCAATAGTCAATGGGAGCAGCAAAGTATACTCTGATGCATCCTTTCTTTTTGTAAAAAGCGGCACAGCAACTCTTGAGGCAGCACTATCAATGAAGCCCTTTATTTCTATGTATAAGGTCTCTCCTATTTCAGGCTTCATCATTAAAAGCGTTGTGAAAATACCGAATGTAACGATGATAAACATCATGCTGGACAAAACAGTAGTGCCGGAATTAATGCAGGAGAATGTGACTCCGGCAAAACTTATCAGCGAAACCGAAAACCTTTTACAAAATCCGCATAAAATAGAATCAATGCTCAACGAGTTCAGGAACCTGAAAGAAAACATTGAAAAATACCGGCCATCTGAAAAAGTGGCTGAAATAATAAAGGAAATGACAAATGGATAAATTTACCATAAAGGGCGGAAAAAAACTCTCAGGTACAATTCATGTAAGCGGTTCAAAAAACGGCGCTCTGCCTGTAATGGCTGCAGCGCTTCTTGCAGATGGTGTAACAACCCTTAAGAACATCCCATACCTTCGTGACATTCAAACCTTTTCGAATGTATTAAGAGTACTGGGAGCAAGCGTAGATGGCGGTCCTCGCATCCTACGCATCGATGCACGCAAATGCAACCACTTTGAAGCACCATACGATCTTGTCAAAACAATGAGAGCTTCATTCTATGTTCTAGGTCCTCTCCTGGCCCGTTACGGCAAAGTGCGCGTCTCCCTCCCTGGCGGATGTGCATGGGGGCCAAGGCCGGTAGACCTCCATCTCAAAGGACTCGAAGCACTTGGTGCCGATATTAAAGTTACACACGGTTATGTAGAAGCCTCTGCTAAAAGGCTCTCCGGCGGAACATTTGAATTTGAAAAGGTCAGTGTTGGAGCAACTGCCAACCTGCTTATGGCTGCATCTCTCGCTAAAGGAACCTCCCGACTCATTAACACTGCCCGCGAACCGGAAATCACCTTTTTGATTGATACTTTGCGCAAGATGGGGGCTTCTATAAAACTTGTCAAAGATGGAATTGAAGTCAAGGGTGTTTCAAAATTAAAACCAGTTACAACTACAGTTATTCCAGACAGAATTGAAGCAGGCACATACATTGCGGCAGGCATTATTGCTGGCGGAAAACTGACCATCGAAAATGCACCGATTGACGATATCTCTTCTGCAATTGCAGTATTTGGTAAGACCGGCGCAAAAATTACAGTTCAAAAAAACAAAGTTATTGTCGAAGCTCCAAAAGTCATTAAGGCACTTGACATTTCAACAGCCCCATTCCCAGGATTTGCTACAGATCTACAGGCCCAAATTATGGCAGTTCTCTCTGTTGCAAAGGGCACAAGCGTAGTTACAGATACAATCTACCACGACCGTTTTTCACATGTTGCAGAGCTCCGGCGACTAGGCGCGGATATCAGACTTGAAGGCAATGCAGCGACAATAACAGGGGTTAAAAACCTATCCGGTGCTCAAGTTATGGCAACCGACCTGCGCGCATCGGCTGCACTTGTAGTAGCCGGTTTACGCGCAAAAGGGGAAACCGCTATCAGCAGAGTTTATCACATAGATAGAGGTTATGAAAAGATCGAAGAAAAGCTGAAAAGTGTAGGTGCTGACATAAAACGTGAGCGCGAGGAGATGGTGGTATAACAAAATGGCTAAATATCACATTATTGCCTGTAACGTGTTATGGCGGGAAATTTGCCACTTCTCTTCACTTTCTAAGAACCGCTTTACCTTCAACTTCCTTCCACAGGGTTTGCACGACACGCCTGAGACACTGCGATCAGAACTCCAAAAGGCCATAAATGACTCACCTGAAGATTCTGAAGCTATTCTAATCGGCTACGGTCTGTGCAGCAACGGTCTAGCGGGTGTTACAGCAAAAACCACGAAGCTCGTAGCTTTCCGGGCACACGACTGCATTACTTGTCTCATCGGGTCGAAAGAACGATATGCCGAATACTTCAACGAGCATCCGGGAACATACTGGTACTCCCCTGGCTGGATTGAAACGGGTCACCAACCTGGAAAAGAGCGGGTAGAGAGACTACGGGCATCATACGCTGAAAAATATGGCGAGGAAAATGCAGACTATCTAATGGAGATGGAACAGGGTTGGTTTAAAAAGTACAGCAGAGCTGCATATATCGATATGGGCATTACAGAAGACCGAGACTACATAAACTACACAAAAGAATGTGCTGACTATCTTAAATGGGAATATGATGAGCTCAAAGGTTCTTCCAGACTGATAAGAGAAATTCTAGACGGAAACTGGAACAATGACGACTTTCTTGTTGTCAATCCAGGCCAAACAATAAAAGCATCAAACGACAGCACAATAATTGCAACCTGAGCCGCTCCTTTCATATTTTTGAACCATGCTTTACGACCTTCATATACATACACACCTCTCAGATGGTAAAATTGACCCGTCCGAGATTGAACAACTCGCCCGTGAACGCTTTTCTATGGGGGGCGTTGCCGACCATGTTTCCCCCTATCACAAGATTAAAGATGAAAAGAGCTTCCGCCACTATCTGAAAGTCATTGGCAAATATGATATCCTCAAAGGGTGTGAACTCTGCATCGGCCCGAAACCTTTTCTTTCTAAGGAGCTGCTTTCTGAGCTGGATTATGTTAT
The DNA here is from genome assembly GCA_016788315.1 of Fibrobacterota bacterium. GTDB lineage: Bacteria > Fibrobacterota > OXYB2-FULL-49-7 > OXYB2-FULL-49-7 > JAEUSG01 > JAEUSG01. The sequence continues at coordinate 26,183 of JAEUSG010000276.1, forward strand.
AGCTTCGGTTCACTCCCTCAACTTTGGTGATGGGTTGAATTTCTTTTTCTTTGATCGTGTTCTTAGATTTCCGGATGTTCCGCTCTTTATCAAGAAATATGTCAACACAGTAATAGAGGCAATCAACACCATGCCAATCGACATCTTAGGTCACCCCCTCATGCTTCCGCTCTTTCTACAAAAACAGTCCCATCTCGATCTTTTTACGGATGAGCAGATTGAATCCATAGTAAAGGCTGGAATTGATAACGGTGTCGCCTTTGAAATTTCCTCCCGCTGGCGTGTTCCGGACGACCGTTTTCTGAAAATGTGTTCTGATATGGGAGCCTCCTTTTCACTCGGAAGTGATGCCCATTTAAAGGATGACGCATTCAATTTGGACTACCCCCTCCAAATGGTTGAATCTGCATCGTTATCGATGGATAAAATGTTTATTCCAAAAAAAAGCGCGTGAGTATTGCAAATGACCCATACCGAGAATTATTTTATTGCCTCGAAAAATTGAGCGCCATTAACTCAGCTGGTAGAGTATCTCCTTTTTAAGGAGAGGGCCCTTGGTTCGAGTCCAAGATGGCGCAATTAAATAACCCTCTTAAGTCGAAAGATTTAAGAGGGTTTTGTTTTAAAATCCTAGATAAGCAGCCGTAAATTGTTAATTAGGTTCAAGAAGTAATGGGAATTTTTATAGGGAGAAACAAATGAAATTCAATGAACTCTTCGGAATATGCGGACCAAGCTGCACAACATGTCAGGCCTACATAGCAACACGAAGCGGCAAAGAGGCTCTTATAAAAGTCGCAGAGGAATGGACTAAAGCGATGAAACGAACTTTTACCGCAGATGACATTATCTGTGATGGCTGCCGCGTAGAGGGCGGAAGGAAGTCAGCATACTGCGCCGGATGCAACATTCTAAACTGTGCAAAATCTAAAGGTCATGAAATGTGTGCATACTGCGAATCGGCTCCATGTGAAAAGATCGTTGCACCTCCTGCCATAGAAGCGATTAAAGAGCAGAAGATTGCTCTGAGCAAGCAATTATAACAATTTCCCCTCTCGTATGTATACGCAACGGGAGAAAAGTAACTCCTGCCCCGCTGCTGACATAAAGAGCGGATTCATTGACCTTATGCATACCATGATTCCAGCCATGTTTGGAATATTTCACCGGCATCCAACCGCCAATTGCAACCTGCCCGCCATGAGTATGGCCGG
>JAEUSG010000312.1 GCA_016788315.1 Fibrobacterota bacterium
CGGCACTTTAAAAGTTGCTTTATCAATTGGTGCTGTAGAGGTCTTTACAAAAATGATACTCTATTTCTTTCATGAACGAATTTGGAATAAAATTTCCTTCGGCCGCGTAAAAGAGGCAGAAATTAGTTATGAAATATGATAAAAGTAAATAATGCTATTGATGTTCTTGAAAAGGCGCTTTCTGAAAACAGCTCTTCACGTCTTGTTCTTGCGACAAGTTTCAGCGTTGAGGATCAAACAATTCTTCATCTTCTGTTACAGCAAACCCGGAAATTCAGATGGTTCTTTTTGGATACAGGTAGACACTATCAGGAGACTTATGATACTCTCGTTAGAACACGCGAAAAATATGGTATTCAACCTGAAATATATTTGCCCGATTCTACTGCGTTAAGTGAGATGCTTAATCAAAAAGGGCCTAATTCATTTTACAATAATATTGAAAATAGAAAAGAGTGCTGTGAAATAAGAAAGGTGGCACCATTACGAAAAGTACTTTCAACTTCGGATGGGTGGATTTGCGGATTGCGTCAGACTCAAGCCCTTACGAGAACCAATGTGGAACCTTTTGAATGGGATGGACTATTTAATCTTCGTAAATATAACCCACTCTGGAACTGGAACGAAAACGAAGTTTGGGATTATGTGGCTGAGAATAGCATACCTGTCAACTCATTGCAGCGAAAAGGCTACAGAAGCATTGGATGTGCTCCTTGTACAAGAGCTGTAAAAGATGATGAGGATCTAAGATCGGGTAGATGGTGGTGGGAAAACCCTGATCAGAAAGAGTGCGGACTACATAAGAGAGGTGAGAAATGACAGAACTTGAACAGCTTGAAGCAAAAGGGATTCATATCATACGTGAAGCATATCGTTCATTTAAAGAATTATGCATGCTCTGGTCTATAGGTAAGGATAGTACAGTGCTGTTATGGCTTACGAGGAAAGCCTTTTATGGACACGTCCCTTTTCCGCTTGTACATATTGATACTCATTTTAAAATTCCTGAAATGATAGAATACAGAGACAAATTGGCGATCGATTTGAATCTGAACATGATTTATGGTGAAAATACTGAAGCTATATCATCAAAGCAGACCTTTCCAGATGGCAAGATAGATAGAATAGCCTGCTGCAGATCTTTAAAAGCAGAAGCTCTTAAGAGGACACTTTCGGGGGAGTGGACCAGATACAAAATGAACCACTCGAAAGGCCAATACGAAAAGGA
>JAEUSG010000340.1 GCA_016788315.1 Fibrobacterota bacterium
ACGAAAGGAAATTTGTCTATGAGCAAAACACGACAACGTTTTCAGAATAAACTAACTTTCTTTGACCGCAAGCTGATTATTGTGGCACTACTGTTTTTCTCAGTTGGAAGCCGAGTAGAAGGGGTTGTCTATGGGCCGCAGTTCAGGTCAGCAACATTAAGTTCGGTTGACATGCTTTCTTCTCAGTTAACGCTGATGCAGGCGCAATCACTTTACAACAAAGTTCTTAGCAGCGCCTCTTTTTCGTATGTATATGCCCCGGCAGAGATATTTATGAATGACGGCAGTATAATCGATGGAGCCTTTACCAGATCGATCATGATGCTGAGCGCAGGATATGGCAAAATAAACAAGTTTGGTGTTTTTGGCGGGCTTCAGCTTGACTGGGTCAAGGAAAAGACAACGTCCAACGATCCAAATGAAGGGGGCTACTTTCTCGGTCTTTCAATCTATAATTTTCAATTGACCATGGCTTATATCGATCAGAACGGCCCCACGCTTGATGGAAACTATGATTTTACACTTGTCAAAAATCAGCAACCCTCGGATAATTCCGGGTGGGACAATTACGGACTTAGGGTTTTTTCCGTTTATCATAAAATCGGTCTTTATGCGTCCGCTACCTTTTCTGATAAGCCGCAATTGACTTTTTCTGGCGGAGAACGCGAAACCTATATGAGCGAATCCAAGATTAATTTCCAGCCTTTGCAATCAATGTTGCCATCGATTCTCGGTCTGCCTTTCCTTGATTATTCCAGCTATACCCCCAATTATTCCTATTCCGGCGACATACGGGATTATTACGATGGTGTTGGAACAGAGCAAGAGAAAAGGCATAATTTACAGATCGGCGCAGATAATCTTTTTAATCTAAAAATCCGTTCATCCCTTACCATGCAGGTCTCGCCGGAAGTCAATTTTAAAATGGGTGAACTGGCATACGTTATTATGTCAGAGAAAAAGAATGCCATTGCCGGAATCAGAACCCAGGTGTTTGATGACGGGAGCGGAATGAAGGTTGGTTATGATTCTTATCTCTTGTTAAGCATTGCCAAGAAGTATGTCAATGTGAGCTTTTCGTATTCATATAACAGTCCTCAGCGCCTTACCTTTATTCCACTCGACGATCTACATGTGTTCGGTGTTCAGTTCATATTGGGAAGAAGGGAGACCGCCAAGGCCATTATTCCTTTTGCCGCGTCCTCTTTAGCCGGGGAGACTACCGATGCGAAATAATTACAATAGAACAATTGTTTCAAAATGGTTGAAACTCTTTTGCGTTGGAATGTTATTTCTGATAGTCCCTGGATGCGAAAAGATAACTGCCCCTGCTTATGATACTGCAATTGTCTGGATTGTCGGCGAGCAGACTCTTATAAAGAGTATCAATGCCGGCATTCATTGGATTGACTATGGCCTTTCGTCAAACTCGGATGGTATGTTACTCGACTATGAAGATGACCGCTTTACTCAGACAGTAAGAAGTGTTTCTTTTTACAACACAGTTTGCGGTTCAATTGCGGGCGACAGTACATTCATTGCAACTACACGCAGCGCGCAGGACTGGTATAGGGGCTGGATGCCTTCAAGATACTCCGGGGCTGTTTATTCTACAGTCAGCGTGGATAACAACGAAGCTTATTTCTGCGGGGCCAATGGTACCGTGTGCCACAGGTTTTATCGAACGGATTCTAATGCGGGAATCTTTCAGGATGTGGATGTGATTACCGGCACCAAAGCAAATCTGTATGGTATTGATTTTGTCAACCCGTCTAAAGGGTGGGTTGTAGGTGACAGCAGCACTGTACTATATACTACTGACAAAGGGGTAACATGGGTTCGGCAAACAACAGCCCCAGGTAATATATATCGGGCAGTTTATGTTAATAAAATCTCACAGACATCTTCTGAAGTGTGGATTGCTGGAGACAATGGGGTTATCTATAGAACTACCGATGACGGGAACAGCTGGTCAGCCATGAATTCAGGAACAACCGCCGGATTGACTTCCATCTGTTTTACAAGTGCGAGTACCGCATATTTCACTGGCAAGGGCGGAATAATTTTAAAAACAACGGATAACGGAATTAGTTTTCGTGTGTTGCCAACAGGTAGCATTGAAAATCTCAATTCAATCAGTTTTATGGACGCAAACTTCGGATTTGCCGTTGGCGATAACGGCACGGTTCTACGGACGAACGATGGAGGGAATTCTTGGGTTCAAGTTCAGTGGAAAAATAACAGTGATCTCTACGGTGTCTGTTTCCCTAAGAGGCGTAGCAGTTCCGTTAATAATTCTGTTACAGTTGATCCTCCGGTTGTTGAGAAAATGTATGGAGTCAAGCTAATATCCGGCGGAACATTTCAAATGGGTGGACCTTTGGGAGATGAAGCTCCTGCGCACTCAGTGACTGTAAGCGCTTTTAATATTGATTCCACAGAAGTTACTCAAGGGGAATATCTTCGTGTCATGAAGCTGAATCCATCGCTGGATACTGGAGATACTAAAAAACCTGTTGAAAATGTAACATGGTTCGATGCAGTTTTGTATGCCAATGCCAGGAGTAAATTAGAAGGCAAGGACACGGTTTATTCATATACGTCAATTGTTGGGACACCAGGTAATGGGTGCAGAGAACTTCGTAATATCACGATAAATTATTCCAAAAAAGGTTATCGTCTACCGACAGAAGCAGAATGGGAATACGCATGCCGTGCAGGAACGACTACAAATTATTTTTGGGCAGACACATTAAATGGTCTGTTTGCTTGGTATTCTGTAAATAGTGGAAACACAACTCATCGAGTTGGAGAAAAGATTCCTAATGCTTACGGATTATATGATATGAGTGGAAATGTTCAAGAATTTTGCAATGACTGGTTTGACTACTATACTGTAAATGCACTGATTGACCCAAAAGGACCTAATACCGGCTACGAACGTATCATTAGGGGAGGATCCTTTGCAAACTTCGACGAGTTGCGCTCTAGAGATCGTGTCAAGTGTCCAACTCTGAGCTATAGGGACTTGAAGGTGGGCTTTAGGCTTGTTTGTCAACCGTAAGTCTGTATTGATATGATTCATTGAAATCAGGCATCGAAACAGAAGATAAGGCATTACAGGCTTTACTGTTGCTTTAAAGTTACCTTTTAGTGGCGCTAACGGGGGGCCAGATTTTGTTTTGTCAATTTAATCATTGCTCTAGGACAATTTGTTAAAAATAATGCGATTCACATGGAGATATAACGTCAGTTATAACAAATTCATGCAATGTCATTTAGGGCTACTTTTATTTTAGCGTTGCCTCTAAAAACTGAAATGCACTTTCAGCCCACGGATGTACCACTTTTAACTCTTTCTTATTGTCAAACACATATTTCAGATATGCATGAGCTGCATGTTCTAATGATTTTTCCAACCCTATTAGTATTTTTTCTTTAAATGCAATATTGTATCGGCTTTCCCATACTAATTTGTCAGCTATAAAAACTATCATATCCATATTTGTTGCATGTGGTTTTAGTGTAGTATGACATTCAATTGCATCAAGTGTTTCCGTATCGGTTACATTGAAGAGTTTTGCTGCGATCGCTTTTGATAGCTTTGGATGCAGTAAAAATGGGTATTCATACTCTTCTTTTAAAACGTCAATCTTGAGTTCTTCGCATATGTTAATTCTTGATTCGTTAGGTATAATATTGCTGACATCGTGTAGCCATCCTGCGATTAATGCATTGTTTTCGTTTTCGTGAAATTTTTGAGCAATTCGCTTGGCTTCATTTGCAACCTTACGAGAATGCTCCTCAACATCTGTCAAACCATGAGATTTGAGTATTAGCGAGAAGTCATTTTCTATGTTCCCACTGAATGTAATGGTAGTAAGTAATTCCGA
>JAEUSG010000360.1 GCA_016788315.1 Fibrobacterota bacterium
AGAGGGTAGTGATGGTCGTCTGAAATTACCTGCATCCGCAAAAAGCGTTATGGCGGTAACAGGGGATAAGTTTCTGGAAAATAATGGGCCAATAAGACAGATGAATGTCAGTCCGGCATTTGTCCTTGATACTGAAAAACCTGAATTGGTAAATGGTACAGTTCGCGCCAACAATGGAGATGCGAAACAGATAACCAAGAAGAGTTTTGTTTTAAGTAATCCTGCCCGCGTCGAAATTCTGATACAGAAGAATGATACCACTATAAAACGGCTATCCAGCGAAAACATGAAACCGGGGAAGCACTTTTATTCATGGGATGGAACAAACGAAGCTGGAGTTCGTCTTTTCGGCGAATATGAAGCAGTTATTAAGGTAGTTGAAAATGGCCGTCCGGAATACATTATTCGTCATAAATTCAAGGCGGATAAATGAAACTAACTCATTATACTAAACTGATATTGTCAATTGCTGCTGCGTGGATATACTCTGCAGATCCAGTAGTTTCAAATGTTCAGGCGAGCCAGCGGGCAGGATCAACGCTTGTAGAGGTCCTTTTTAATGTCAAAGATGATGACAACACGACTACAACCGCCACTTTGGAAGCCTCTTCTGACAATGGTGAAACGTGGGACCTTCCCATTTTTACGTTGTCTGGCGATACAGGAACGACAACAGTAGGCGAGGGCAAGAGAATCATCTGGAATGCCGGCAAAGATTGGCCGGGACAGTTTTCTGCTGCTTTCAGAATTCGAGTTACAGCAAGAGATCGTTTCTGTCCAGTTGTTAATGGTGATGAAGGAATGGTTTACGTCGGCAATGCTACAAAAACAGTAAACAAAAAAGATTCGGTAATAAAATCGTACTGTATCGATAAGTGGGAATATCCGAATCGACGAAATTCTCTTCCGCTTGTAGATGTTACCTGGGCTGAGGCTGCCGACTCATGTAGAATGGTAGGAAAGCGCCTTTGCACAGAATCTCAGTGGGAGGCCGCCTGCGCAGGTCGTTTTAATTATGCTTACCCATATGGACGCGATTATCAGGTAGGTAAATGTAATACTGAGTCATCCGAACTATCATATATTGGGGATAATACCTCATGTGCAAGCCCCTACGGCGTTTACGATCTTAGTGGCAATGCATATGAATGGACATCAACAGCTTATTCTGATAAAATGGTTGAAAAGAAGGTTATGCGGGGAGGCAACCATTATCTAGGCCCTAGAAATGCCGGCTGCAATGTACGCCAATGGGATTGGCAGAACAATCGCAGCAAGCAATTAGGATTCCGCTGCTGTCATTCGTTCTGATGTTACGCTGCAACGGCTACCGGTTCTCCGCCGGTAACCTGTTTCTCAAATGCATCAAGCTTCTCTGAAATCAGACGGTGCGTTTTATCGATCAGCTTGCCGACAACTCCTGGCAATTCACCAAGCTCCTTTAAAGCCTGTCCGAATCCATCTTCAATGGCTGCTCTGGCTTTCTTGAAAAACTCTGCTGCATCTTCTCCTTCATAGCTTGAGAAGAATGATGTCGCAAAATCAACAATTCTCTGCGCTGTATTCTCTGCACTCCAATATTCAGGCATTTGGGCTTCAAGAGCAGTCACGTCTTCATCCGTAACTTCTCCGGTTGTTGGGTCTATATCCTTCCAATCGCCTCCATTTGCCTCAACGAACTTCTTAAGCAGTTCCTCTTTGTAGTCAATGAGCTCCTGCTTAAGTGAAGAGCGCAGCTTTTCACCCTCTTCAGGTGTTAGGATACGTACATGAGCATCCTTGAAGGTGCCGTTTTTTGTGTATGTCAGCGAGGTAGTGCGTGTTGCATTAATGGTAAGAGTATCACCATCTTTACTTTTGTAGGTAAAGTCAATCTTCTCTTCGGAATTGTACGTGGTTTTATTGTTCGTTTGTGCGAGTTGATATTTACCTTTGTAATCCAATGTGGCTGTTGAGGCCGGGAGGGTCTGTGCAGTTTCCATATAATCTCCTTTTTCCGTTTTTGTGTTCGGATATATCCCTTATCCACAAGAGATATCGGAGAAGTAAAAGTAAAACTTAAGGGTTTTCGTAAACTATTTTGCGGAGACTTTTGCCCACGTGTCCTTTAGAGTTACTGTCCTATTGAAAACAGGCATATCTTCTTTAGAATCAACAGAATCCACGCAGAAATAACCTATGCGTTCGAACTGCACCCGTGTACCTTTGGGCAATTTAGCCAGAGCAGGCTCTATTAAAGAATCGTTCAACTTTTCAATTGATTTTGAGTTCAGATTTGACATAAAGTCCAAACCTTCAGGAGCTTCGTCAGGGTTTGGTGTTGCAAAAAGTGTTTCATAAAGCCTCACTTCGCACCTTTTAGCGTGGCTTGCAGAAACCCAGTGAATTGTGGATTTAACCTTACGCCCATCCGGAGAATCACCGCCGCGTGTTAACGGATCATATGTGCAAAGAAGTTCAGTCACATTTCCAGAGCTGTCTTTGACAACACTTTCACACTTTATAAAGTATGCATACCTGAGCCTGATCTCTTTGCCGGGCGAGAGGCGGTAATATTTCGGCGGTGGAACCTCTCTGAAATCATCCTGTTCTATATATATGACTTTTGAGAAGGGAACCTTTCGAGTCCCATCTTCAGGTTTTTCAGGATTGTTTACAGCATCAAACTCTTCGGTCTGTCCTTCCGGATAGTTTGTAATTGTTACCTTTAAGGGTCTAAGTACCGCAAACATACGCATAGCATCACGATTCAATACTTCACGGATACAATGTTCAAGAAATGCGAAATCAACAATGCTGTCACGTTTGGCAACGCCGATACGCTCACAGAAATTACGGATAGCCTCAGGTGTGTACCCACGTCTGCGAAGCCCAGCAAGTGTTGGCATGCGAGGATCGTCCCACCCGGAAACAGTACCTGTATCGACGAGTTTCATGAGCTTACGCTTACTCATAACTGTGTAGGTGAGGTTCAACCGTGAAAACTCAATCTGACGGGTATGGAAGATGCCAAGTTCATTTATGTACCAGTCATAAAGCGGTCTGTGATCCTCATACTCCAATGAGCAAAGTGAATATGTGATTCCTTCCAGTGAGTCACTCTGTCCATGTGCGAAATCGTACATTGGGTAAATGCACCATTTATCACCAGTACGGTGATGAGCCGTTTTGATGATTCTGTACATTACAGGATCGCGCATATTGATATTGGGGGAGGCCATATCGATTTTGGCACGGAGCGTTCTTGTTCCTTCAGCAAATTCCCCGTTTTTCATTCTCTCAAACAGGTCAAGGTTCTCTTCGACCGTCCGGCCTCTATTCGGCGATTCCTTGCCAGGCTCTGTTAAACTGCCTCTATATTTACGTACGTCATCACCTGTCAGATCGCAAACATAGGCTTTACCCTTTTTGATAAGCTGTACTGCATATTCGTAAAGCTTTCCAAAATAATCGGAAGCATAGTAAAGTCGATCCTCCCAATCAAAACCAAGCCATTTAATGTCGTGCATGATGGCATCAACATATTCTGTGTCTTCACGAACAGGGTTTGTGTCATCAAAGCGCAGATTGGTTTTTCCGCCGAACTCCTCTGCCAGACCGAAGTCTATACATATAGCCTTTGCGTGGCCTATATGAAGATAACCGTTCGGTTCAGGAGGGAAACGGGTATGGACGGATGTAAATCTGCCGGAAGCGAGATCTTCTTTTATTGCATCACGTATAAAATTTGATGGTAGTTCTGTTGTGTTGTTTATATCAGCCATTTTTACCCTCTTATCTATTTGATATTATTCCTTACAAACGCATTTGCCTCTTTAAGACGCATTATTGTTCTATCGCGGCCAAGCATTGCCATCACATCGTTGAGCGGGAGAGAGGTTGATGAGCCTGTAAGAGCCACTCTCAAAGCCATCATGTAGCTCCCCATCTTTATTCCGCTGCTGTCCCGATGACCTGCTATTGCCTTTTCAAACTCATCAGGCTTAACCGCTTTTGATTCGTCCAATGCATCTGCGGCACCTTTTAGCGCTTTCTCTAAAGAAGGCTTGTCCATCTCCTTAATTGCAAACGCCTCCTTGGAATAGGCTATTCCTGGAGTGAAAAAGATGCGGGCCCAGAATTGAAAATCCTGCGATATTTTGTGCCTGCTCTGGATTTCACCCAAGATAGGTCTTAGATATTGTGCTGCATATGCAGTTGTTTCACTAAGATATTCTATGTATTTATCGACACTATACTTACGAATATACTCTTCATTTAGTACATTAAGTTTCTGTAAATCAAATATCGGCGCAGAAGTAGAGATTCTATCAATAGTGAAATCTCGTGAAATGTCCTCAATTGTGAACCGCTCATTTTCGCTGCCGCTATTATAACCCATAAGCCCAAGGAAGTTCGTAATTGCCTCTTTTGTATATCCGGCTGCACGGAACCAATTAAGCGAAACCGGGTTCTTCCGTTTACTTACCTTTGATTTATCTGCATTCCGCAGAAGTGAAACATGGGCGAATTTTGGAGCTTCCCATCCAAAAGCCTTATAAAGCAGCACATGCTTCGGTGTTGAAGTAATCCACTCCTCAGCGCGGATGACATGAGAAATACTCATCAAGTGGTCGTCTACAACATTGGCAAGGTGGTATGTTGGAAAACCGTCCGCCTTCATCAGAATCTGATCATCAATTTCAGTATGAGCAAGTTCTATTGCCTTCTGACGAATCTCATCATGGAAAGAGGTCACCGCTCCTTCATCACGCGGAATTGCCATTCTGACAACATATGATTCACCTGCTGCAGCACGTCTATCCGACTCTTCACGGCTGAGATTCCGGCAAAGACCATCATAAAAGAAGTTCTTTTTCTCTGCTATAAGCTTCTTGCGCATCTCATCGAGTCGTTCAGAAGAACAGAAGCAGCGGTAAGCAGAACCATTGTTCAACAAAATATCGGAATGCTTTTTATAAATGTCCGTCCTCTCGCTCTGTCTGTACGGGGCACAAGGACCACCAACATCCGGTCCTTCGCTCCACTTAAAGCCAAGCCAGGAGAGTGCTTTGTAAATTGATTCTTCGCTCTCACGTGTTGAACGGGTTTGATCTGTGTCCTCAATTCTTAATATGAATTCACCGCCGTTTGCCTTTGCAAAACAGTAGTTGAATAGCGCAATGTATGCGGTGCCCACATGCGGCTCTCCAGTGGGAGAGGTGGCTATTCGGACGCGGATTTTTTTGTCTGACATAGGGTGCTTGAATACTCCTGAATTTATTGTGCAATTTATTACAACCAGGCGGAGCACGCAGGCCCCGCCCTGCAGGTTGCCTCTGAAAAATACATTTAGGGGAAAGGGGATACAATTGAAAATGGTCGAAATTTCAAGGGAAATAATTGACCTGGAAATAGTCCGTCACTTTACCAATTCTGAGGGTAAAGAATTGCTGCAAAAGATCATTTTATGAAAAATCGCTTAAACTGCTCAAAAAAAACTTACCGTATTATATACGAGCTAAAGCATTGAAATAAAATGAGATATGGAATTCATTCTGATTCCTATCGTA
>JAEUSG010000372.1 GCA_016788315.1 Fibrobacterota bacterium
GTATGTATTAAATGTGAGTTGTGAGTCTGGAGAACGGTTCATTGTTTTGATTAAAGTATCAAGTAACAAAGTGTCAATTTTAGCCGCGCCTGTGACAAATCTAATATGCTTACGTAGTTCCAATAACGTTGTGTTTCCTTGTGCTAATAACGCCACTGAATCAGGTGAGGAAAGGAGGGCGTTACGAACTGTGGTAGTGTCGTACTTTTTTATGGATTTTGATACGAGCAGTGCTACGCGTTGTTTAAGTGGATTACGGGTAGTAGCACTAAGGCGAAGTGTTTTAAATGAATCTGCTGGCAGAGAATCAAAAGCTGCAACATAACTTGCAGTTTTGATAGATAAAGGTGAAAAAGATTGAGTAAATGTATCGGTATAAAAAGGCTTTATAAAAATAGCATAAGTTTTACCTAATGTGTCCGCTTGTGCAGAATCCTTAAGGTGTTTGCACAATTTATTACAGAAAACGGCTGCATCGTTCCAGTTCAAGGCTTTGGGCTTTTTAGTTCCAGTTGTACCGCTCAGAACTGCGTTGTATTGCTCTTCGGAAAGTTCTGTCTTTAGTGTCCAAATGTGGCCGGACGTGAGAGGGGTTTTTACGAAAACAAAATCAGCACCTGCTATTTTTAGCTTCATCTCACTGTTGCCAACCGGTGTTATCGGTTTGGGTGTGTCGTCAGATGTAGTTGCTGTTTTTGTGCAGCTTGTGATGAATAAGAAAATTGCTAGAACTAAAGTTCTGATTATTGGGTAATTTGTGTTGTTTTGCATTTGTGTATAAAATATCTATATCTGATACTCTTAATCAAGGAAGCTCTGAAAAAATGAAGAGTGAAAAATTTGATATTGTTAAGCTCTCTCCTGAAATGGATGAATCGATATTCGCTTTGGAAACTGCAGTTTTTGAAGAACCATGGACAAAGAAAAATATAGAAGATGAGTTCTCGCACGGAGAACTTTACGGAATCAACGAAGGAGTGAGAGTAGTTGCATATATAGCTTTAAGAATAACTCTCGATGAGGCGGAGCTCTTACGAATAGGTGTCTTAAAAGAGTTTCGCAGACTAGGTCTAGGCAGAAAAATGGTCGATTTTGCTTTTGAATCACTCCGAAACAAGGGATGTAAATCGATATTTCTTGAAGTAAAAGCATCAAACGAAAAAGCGATATCCTTATATTCAGCATCCGGGTTCGCTATTTCTGGTAGAAGACCTCGGTACTACCGAAATGGTGAAGATGCAATACTAATGCAAAAAGTACTCTGATTGGTTTATATTAAAATTAAGGGGAGAAAAGGAGGTTTTATATGAGAAGCGTCACTCTGTTGAATCGTTTCGTGGTGTTGGTTTTCCTTTTCTCTGTTGCAGCGGAGGCGGGTTACAAGGATCGCGGTCATTTCAGTCAGACTTTTCAGCGTACTAGATACTTTAGGGTATTTACGGGAACAGGATTTGACAGCACGGGAGTTAAACGATATCCTGTAATCTATTATTGTCATGGCTGCATGGGAACATTTCAAGGCGATCAGTATACGAGCTATTCTTCCAGCGGTGGATATAATCCACCATATTGTTCTACAGCTTGTGTTGCTCCTTACACCAAGCCATTTAACGCTGATTTTCAGGAATTCGCAAATAAACATGAGGTAATAGTTGTAACGGTTGATGGCAATATTCCAGGAGCATCAGGTTGTATGGTTTGGGTACCATACTATGTTAGTTCTGGATGGACAGGAAATGAGTATCGATTCGGGTTGTATCTACGCGAGCTTTTTCATGTAGTAGATTCAATTTATCCGACAAAATCTGAACCGCAGTATAGAGCTATTAGTGGCTTGTCAATGGGTGGCGCAGCTTCTTTGTGGATTGCTGCACAGAATCAGCATCTATTTCGAAGCATGAGTACTTTTTGTCATTCGCCTTCCTATGTGCAGATCGGCGGCCCCAATTTCACCACTATTGTTGACGTGACCCAACTATGGCGTAATTTTCGTGGGTTATCTACACGTGTCACTTCCAACGAAGGAGACTACATCTATGGTATGAGCTGGCAGCTTTCTCATAATCTGGATGGCGCTTCTGTCAGTCATGAATACCATCGAACTACTTTTGACAGGCACTGGGCATATCACGTTGATTCTCAATTTGTTTTCCACATGAACACATTCGGAGAAACACGTAATGCTCCCCTCTGTTTTTCTGCGGCTAACATATACCCAAGCTACGACGCATGGGGCTGGGATATAACTTCAGCAAAAGCAGATTCCGGCTGGATTTATCTCAAAGATGCAACACGAACAGGATTTGGACTTGTAACACGTAAGTGGCTTCCATTTGGAGCTGCAATGCCTCCTTTCGCAATAAGTGTTAAAACAGCCCCGCTTTATAATCCAAATGCAGCCTATACATTGACCTCCTACGATTATCGTTCCGCTGCCTTTGCGCACTCTTCTGTAACCTCTGACGCAACAGGAAGGATTACAGTCAGTACTCCTGGCGGTATGGGGGCGGAGTATGGTATCGGCGGTAATGGTCTTGCTCCTGCGATGGCGCTATTAACAGATACTGTTATGGAGAATATCTACATAGTATCAGGCCGGGATA
>JAEUSG010000424.1 GCA_016788315.1 Fibrobacterota bacterium
CTCGACAGCTAACGGTACATATAAGGCTGGGGATGTTATAAACGTTACAGTGAACTTTAATGAGAATGTAACTCTTGCGGGTGGTAACCTCCTTGTTACCCTTGAGACAGGTGCAACAGATAGAGTTGTAACGATAGCACCATTTGCATCTGCTTCGTCTGCATCTGGTACATATACAGTACAGGCTGATGATGCGACACTGGATTTGACAGCAAATGGACCACTTGCATTGTCTGCTGGAACTTTGGTTGACGGAGCGGGTAACGCAGTTACACTCACAATACCAGCTGGTCAGAATATAGCAGATGCTAAAGCTATTGTAGTTGACGGTGTTATTCCGTTTGTATCATCTATCAGCTCTTCGACAGGTGATGGATTAAAGAAGGTTGGAGATGTTGTCAATATCACAGTAAACTTCAGTGAAGCTGTAACTCTTGCCGGTGGTAATATCGAAGTGACTCTTGAAACTGGTGCAACAGATAGAGTCGTTACGATAGCTCCTTTTGCTTCAGCAACATCAGCAACTGGAACATATACAGTACAGGCTGGTGATGCATCACTTGATCTTAATGTAAATGGCCCGGTAGCCCTTTCTGCCGGAACACTGGTTGATGCTGCAGGGAACACGACAATACTCACAATTCCAGCGGGACAGAATCTTGCTGATGCTAAGGCTATTGTGATAGATGGTGTTATTCCAACAATTACTTCAGTAACATCATCAAGCACAAACGGTCTTTACAAATATGGCGATACAGTAAAAGTGAATGTCAACTTCAGTGAAGCAGTAACATTGGCTGGTGGTAATATTGAAATTACCCTTGAAACAGGAGCCAATGATCGGGTAGTAACCATCGCTCCTTTTGCTTCATCTACCTCTGTTGAAGGCTTCTACGTTGTTCAGCTGAATGATGAGTCAACAGATCTTACAGCGTACTCACCAGTTGTACTCTCTGCAGGTACTCTTGTAGATGCAGCGGGAAACAGCAGCACACTAACAATTCCTGCTGGTCAGAACATAGCTGATTTGAAGAATATATTAGTTGATGGCTGGGCACCGACCATTACCTCTGTAACTTCAACAAGCGGTAATGGTAAATACAAACTTGGCGATGTTGTAAATGTTACAGTGAACTTCAGCGAGAATGTAACATTGTCTGGTGGAAACCTTCTTGTTACTCTTGAAACAGGAACAGTTGATCAGGTTGTTACGATAGCACCATTTGGTCCGGCTAACAGTGCAACTGGCTCATATACAGTTCAGACAGGTGATGTATCGGGAGATCTTGCAGCAAAGACACCTCTCTCTTTATCTGCCGGAACACTGCTTGATGCATCCGGTAATCCTGGCATATTTGATATTCCTGCTGGTCAGAATATTTCAGATCTTAAGGATATAGCCATAGATGGAGTTGTTCCTACAGTTGTCTCTGTTACGTCAACCTCAGGCGATGGTATTTACAAAGTTGGTGATGTCATAAATGTAAAAGTGAACTTCAGTGAAAAGGTTGAACTCACTGGCGGTGATATGACAGTTACACTGGAAACAGGAACAACTGATCGTACAGTAGCAATATCACCATTTGCATACTCTAATACAGCATCTGGAACATATACTGTACAGGCAGGTGATGAGTCACTTGATCTTACAGCTGTTTCACCAATAGCAGTTGATGTAACACTCCTTGATAGTGCTGGAAATGCAACTACACTTACAATACCGGCTGGTCAGAATATAGCAGATGCTAAAGCTATCGTTGTTGATGGAGTTATTCCATATGTTGCTTCGATAACATCCTCAACTTCAGATGGATTAAAGAAGGTTGGCGATGTTGTCAATGTTACAGTAAACTTCAGTGAAGCAGTTACATTAGCTGGCGGCAATATCGAAGTGACTCTTGAAACTGGTGCAACGGATAGGGTTGTTACGATAGCTCCTTTTGCTTCTGCAACATCAGCAACTGGAACATATACAGTACAGGCTGGAGATGCATCTCTTGATCTTACTGTAAATGGCCCTGTAGCCCTCTCTGCCGGAACAGTGGTTGATGCTGCCGGTAACTCGACAACATTAACTATTCCAGCGGGACAAAATCTTGCAGATTCAAAAGCAATTGTTGTTGATGGTATAAAGCCTGTACCGGGCTCGATTTTTGTAACTGATGTTGCAGATTACACCTCGGATTCTACGCCTGATATGTCCATTTCCGCCAGCGGTGCAGATTCTATGGCGTTCAAGTTTAACGGGAATGCGTGGTCGGCCTGGACAGCATATTCAACATTCTACAGCGACTTTGATATTTCTGAAGGTGGTGATGGACTCAAACGCATATATGTAAAGTTCCGTGATTTAGCTGGCAACGAAACAGATGGGCTGCTTTTCGATTCAACGAATTATGATACAGGTGCGCCCACATTCCCGACAATTGCTGTAGCAGATAATCAGGATTATACAAACAGCTCAACACCTCTTCTGACGCTGTCAGCCGGTGCTGCAGATTCAATGCGTTTTAATATTAATGGCGGAGCGTGGACAGCGTGGGAGCCATATGCAACATCAAAGAATAATCTCAATGTTGCAGCGGGCGGAGAAGTTCTTAAGAAAATTTATGTTCAGTATAAAGATGTTCCGGGTAATATCTCTAACACAGCAATGGATAGCGTTTATTATGATATTTCTGCTCCGACATTACCAACTATTGCGATTACGGATAATCAGGGCTTTACAGCAGACTCAACGCCGGTTCTCACTTTGTCTGCGGC
>JAEUSG010000432.1 GCA_016788315.1 Fibrobacterota bacterium
TGCATCCATGAATGCATTAATAACAGTTTTACCGATTGGACTAAGTCCTTTTTTCTCTTCCTGTGCACTTATTGGAGACTCTGCAACCATTCCAATGCTGATAAGATTAGAATGGACACCGACGCATTTGCCTTCGAGTCCCATCCCTTTCAGTTCATCAGCAAGCTCTTTCTGTGTTCTCTTTGCCATTTTGTGTTTCCTGCTTTAATTACTTAAGGAGTGTATCTGGATCAAGGTTAGCTTTTTCAATATCCTTGAAGTAGTGAACTGTTTTTACTTTGCATTCCTGTGTTGCAAGGTCATCACAAACAATGATTCCCTTCGGATGGAGCTGAAGACCGGAAACTGTCCACATGTGGTTTACACCTTCTTCAACAACCTTCTGGAAAGCGATAGCTTTATTAAGGCCGTTGATGATGATAAGTACCTCTTCGGAATCGAGAACGGTGCCTACGCCTACTGTAAGTGCAAGCTTTGGAACCTGATTGAGGTCGTTATTGAAAAAGCGGCTGTTTGCCACGATTGTTTCGTATGTGAGAGTTTTAACGCGTGTTCGTGAAGTGAGAGAGCTGCCCGGTTCGTTGAACGCAATGTGGCCGTCCGGACCAATACCGCCGCAGAACAGGTTTATCTTGCCGTATGTCTTGATTTTAGCTTCATAACGCTCACACTCTGCACCAAGGTCAGGTGCATTGCCGTTAAGGATATTTACATTATCTTTTGGAATATCGATATGGCTGAAGAAGTTGTTCCACATGAATGAGTGGTAGCTCTCCGGATGATCTTTAGGAATGTTTACATATTCGTCCATATTGAATGTAACAACATTCTTGAAAGAGACCTTGCCGGCTTTAACAAGTTTGATGAGCTGTTTATACATTCCAAGTGGTGATGATCCTGTGGGAAGGCCGAGTACGAAGGGTTTCTGGGCTGTCGGCTTAAAATCATTTATCTTTTTAGCAACATAGTTTCCTGCCCATTCAGAGACGAGATCGTAGTTTTTCTGGATGATGATACGCATTTTAAACTTTCCCTTCTTTAGTATTGTTGTGTTACAAGCCCGAAATAGAAGGTGTAAGATAAAAAATGGGGGTTATATAGATCAATATTAGTTATGAAACAAACCCAATTATTGACGACTAAGCATTTCTGCTAATTCAGCCAACTTAAAGGGCTTACACAGGCTTGCTGTGAATCCATGTTCTTTCGGCTTTGCCATTACCGGATCTTCAGCATAACCGCTTGATACATATACAGGTACGTCGGAAGACAACTTCCTGATTTCAGCAATAGCCTCTTTGCCGCCCATACCACCAGGTATAGTCAAATCAAGCATGGCTCCAAGAATCTTACGATTGGCTTTTAACTCTTCGGCAATAAACGATATAGCTGATTTTCCATCCTCGCAACAAACAACTGAGAAGCCTAATGATTCCAGCATATCTTTGGTTACTTCAAGAATCAGCACTTCATCATCCATAATCAAAAATGTGCCATTCGTCTTTGAAGGGAGATCCAACTTTGCCTGCTCCGGGGTCAGAGCAACTCTTTCCTCTGCAGGAAGATAGACATGAAAGGTACTGCCATTTTCCAATACCGACTCCACATCAATACAGCCACCGTGTCTGCTTATAATTGAAAAGCATGTTGCAAGACCGAGTCCATGTCCCTTAGTCTTAGTAGTAAAGAATGGATCGAAAATTTTATTGAGCAAATCTTTAGGAATACCAATGCCTTGATCTTTTATCGAGATTCTGGTGTACCTGCCTTTAGGCAGGATAGAATGCTCTTTATCGGCTAGAAAAACATTATTTGCGGTTATTTCTATAACACCCCCCATAGGCATTGCCTGCTGGGCATTAATAACGATATTGTCAATTGCTTGACCAATCTGATTCTGGTCGTAGTTGGCAAACAAAAGATCCGGCGCAACATTAAAGGTGGGTGCTACGTTGGAACCAGAAAGAGCGAACTGAATGGTTTCTTTTACAAAAGGGAACAGCGGTGCTATTTTGAGAACAGGAGCTCCGCCCTTGGCAAAGGTCAGCAGCTGTCCCGTAAGGGCACGAGCCCTGTTCATTGCAGTCAATGACTTTGTTAATGCCTCTTTAACGCTTTCCTCACTCGATTTCCTGATACCCATATCGATATATCCGAAAATCATTGCCAGGATATTATTAAAGTCGTGCGCAATGCCTCCTGCCAACAAACCAATTGATTCCAATTTCTGTATCTGATTGATTTGATGATTAAGTTTCTCACGTTCCTCGGCTGCCATAACCTGTTCAGTAATATCGCGTACATTGACAACAATCCCGCGGATATCTTCATTTTCAAGCTGGTTGGTCCCCCACCCTTCAAGAAGCACCCAGCTGCCGTTTTTGTGCCTATGCCGATATTGAACTTTTACACTTCCGTCAGTTATAATTTTTTGAAAAGCATCCTCAACTTTTTTCCTGTCATCAGGGTGTATCATCTTTTCCATAACCGGAATATTCATCAATTCCTCAGGTTTGTAGCCAAGCATCTTCTCAACTACATCACTTACGTAGATCTGCATTCCATTCTTATCAAGTATTGTTACAGAGTCAGATGAATTTCTAACAAGCTCCCTGAATCTGCGTTCACTCGCACTTAGTTTCTCTTGAAATTTCTTTTTGGCGGTTATATCCTGGATTACCGGCAGGAAATACATCGGTTCGTTTTGCCTGTTGCGAACAAGGCTGATCTTAATTTCGCCCCAAACAATACTGCCATCTTTCCTCAGATATCTTTTCTGAACAGTACTTACTTCCAATTTACCGTTACTGAGCTGCTGCATTTCCAGCATTCCGATATTGATGTCTTCGGGGAAAGTAATGTCAGCAATTGTTTTACCGATAATTTCGTTTTCTGCATAACCGATAAATTTACAGAATGCTTCATTGCACCTAATAAAACGTTTATCCAAGCCGACTATCGCTTTACCCACAGGCGATCGATCAAAAAGCATCCGGAAATTCTCTACACTTTCTGCTAATTTCAGGTCCTTTTGCTTACGTAAAGTAACATCATAAGCGGTACCCTGTACACCGGCGACAGCCTTTTTATCATCATATATGTATTTGGCGTTGATAACGAGATGAATATCCTGACCGGCTTTAGAGATACATGAGGTTTCATATCCTCTAACAATACCGGATTGCAGCAATCGATCGAGCTCAATTGAATCCCGTTTAGCGATATCAGGTTGTTGAAATTCGGAAAATGGTCTGCCAAGCATCTCAGATAATTTATATCCGAAAATCTCTTCCCATACCGGATTAAGATATATGAAACGGCCCTCTGTGTCACACTGCCATATAAGATCCTGTGATGTCTCAACAAGATTCTGATAAAAACCAGGGGGTATATCTTTTGACACTTTAGCCTCTGTATTGCCAATTGTGTATTGAAATAATATCTTCAGGTGAAGATTCAATATACAACATTTTTACACTGGCCATCACTATCTCTGTTTGTCCTGCTGCAATGGCCGTTAGCACTTGAGTTGGAGCCCAAATATTAATTAAGTCGGCGTAACTCTGGTGTTTTGTACGAAAAATCAAGATTTCCAAGGCCGGCTTCAAAGATTTCGGCCAAATCTTTTTCTGTATATTCTGAAGGCACATAGATATACATCTTATCGATAGTAAGTCTTGGGGGTACAACTGATTCGTAAATCCTGATCTGTGACTCCTCTTTTGCAACAAAGGAGGAGTTCTTATACATTTCTGCGAACTTTTTCGTGTCTGCGGCCTCAAAAAGATCTACTGAAAGATCTAAATCTCCAAAATCAACCCTTTGCTTGCTCATGTTCCTAGTAACTCTACCGGGAACGTTCAGATTATACTCAAGATATACAACCATTTTGTCGTTACCTAAAGCAGCATCGCCTACTTTGGCGGTATTGGCTACAATTTTATAACTGTTAAAAAGAGCAAAAACTCTGTTGTATGTTTTGGTGACTAACAAATCCTGATTAAAAGTTGTTTCAAAAAGCACCGGTATTCCGTTTGCGATAAGCGCAGCAACAGCCATAGCCTGACAATTCTCTAATTTATAGAGTTTAAGCCCGGTGTCCTGGGATGACGAGACTTTATATCCATCAGGATACAGTTCATGCAGGGATTCGTTTGTTGATCCAAACTTACTGCTTAAGAGATTTGAAACCTTAAAATGATTCTCCAAACGTTTGACCATCTCTGACAATGAACCATTTTCAGCCTGCACCCCTTCAATTTTGTAAGCAGCAGGCGCCTCCCGATATGAACGTTTTGAAGACTGTTTGCCACCGCTACTGACCGAATTTGAGCATGAAACAAAAGAAAAAATAATTACAAAACAAAGTATATTACGCACAGAAAGCTCCATTTGTTAGCATTTTCAATCTC
>JAEUSG010000285.1 GCA_016788315.1 Fibrobacterota bacterium
TGGTGACGAGAAGTTTGTGGCATTCTCCTGTAAACAGCGCAGTTGTTGTCCAAGTTGCGATAAGAAGAGGTCGATAATTCTCGGCAGGCGTTTAACAGCGGAGATAATTCAGCCGGTAGCTCATAGACAATGGGTCTTCACGATACCAAAACGGTTGCGGATATATTATCGCATGGATCGTAAACTATTGGGCAAGCTCTCTCGTTGCGCCTACGAGACAATGAGAGAACTGTATCACCGTGAAACAGGAAATGAGACTGCCTTGCCTGGCATTTTCTCAGCGATTCAAACATTCGGCGACCTTCTTAATTGGCATTGTCACATCCACTCAATCGTGACCGAAGGAGCATACATAGAAGACGATACCTTTGTTTCAATACCCTACGCTAACAAGCACAACGCTCTGACAATATGGGAAGATAGTGTATGCGATATGATGATGCGAGAGGAGAAGATAAGTCAGGATGTCGTAAACCAGATTCGCAGTCAGAAACACTCAGGATTCAGTATTGACAATTCCGTTAGGATACCGGCAGGGGATAATGACGGTATACATCGCCTTGCCGAATACATTGCTAGGAGCCCATTGAGTTTAGCGAGAATGATTAGTGTTGATCCTGATGGCTCTGTTGTATATCGTGCGAGCAATAAGAGCTGTGTACCATATCCAGCAATGGGCGACGAAACATTCAAGACTGGAGTGAAGAGAAACTTTCAAGAGTTCAAGCCGCTGGATTTCTTAGCGGAGGTTACTCAACATCTCCCAAATAAGGGTGAGCATCAGCTACGGTTTTACGGTAGATATTCCAATAAGGGCAGAGGATACCGGCAGAAAAAAGCAGATGAACAAGCTGAAATTAATAGATTGCTGGACATCAGACATAGAGTCGAAGAGATAAAGGTTCGTAGCAAGTTCAAGTTATATTGGGCTGCTATGATTAGATTGATATTTGAAGTCGATCCGCTCAAGTGTCAGAAGTGTGGCGGTGATATGAAGGTTGTTGGGTTTATAGATTCAGAGGCAAGTGCTAGAGATATTCTCAAAAGTAGTGGGCTTTGGCAAGACAGGAGAACACGGCCGCCGCCGAAAACATTATCTCCGCCGCAAAAACCGGTAAAATATCCGTTCCTCAAGGTGTCACCTAAGGTAGAGGATTACGGGGACTTCATACCGGATTACGAAATCTGCGAAGTAGCTGAATGCTCGGAGTGAGCAGAATGACAATTTTGCACTTGCGGTAGCTTTTGCCAAAACGGTTGTTTTTAAGAGAATTGACATGATATATTGATGTTAGTCACCGATACAGAGATCGGAAAATACTGAAACTGAGCAAAGATGGGGAAATTTCGTGAGCTTTGGAGAATTTGGTGGTTTACATGTGTGGAATAAAGAAAATTCCTATGAGT
>JAEUSG010000447.1 GCA_016788315.1 Fibrobacterota bacterium
ATTACATTAACAGAAACATTTGATATTACTTTGTTGTCATGAATAATTGAGTACGGGATGTATTTGCTCGTCCAAAAGCCATTTTGATACCATGTCTCTAAATCGAATTTAAAGACGTCTTGTAAGAATTCATTGAAACTATGTCGTAGAATTTGATCGTTTTGATATGCAGAATAGATTTTATGTTCACCTTGATTTGTTTTCACTTGATTGTCATATCTTTTGTTTATTTGCTTGCCTTATTCTTTCGGCTTAAATACTTCTTTGTCATCAAGTGTTCCAGCGAGAATATCCAGTTCAGTCCCTTTGAAACCTTTCCAGTAAACAGGAGAGATGCATTTCGAGCAATAGAAGAATTCTCCATGCTCGTCACATTTTTCACCTTTGGGATCATTGTATTTATTCAGTTCTCCGCTTTTCATTGTGAAAGCAGATGTTAAGACAGATACAAAAGGAACCTTCAGTGTTCCTGTTGCTTTTTTGCAGGCTTTGCAGTCGCAGTAGGATGATTTTACTATCTTTGTTTTTTACGTCCTGTGCCCAAATCATGCTGAAAGCTATAAAAATAACGATTATCGATAAAGCGTTTATTTTCATAGTATTTCCTTAAATAACTTTCATCTTAAGGTGATTGTTCTTGCGCCTGTAATTCAAGTCTGACAATTGAACCATTTTTTACCTTATAAAAACAATATGTTTTCGCTCTTCTGTATCCCTGACGAACAAAAGATAAACCATTGATTGAACCCATTACGCCATCATTCTTTCTCTCTGGATGATATGTTGCTGTTAAAAAGTACGTTGTGCCATTCTGGCATTTCAAATCCAATAATGTTTCATCATTTCTAATGTTTCCAATGATATTGTAGTCCTTAAAATTTACAGCCAGTTCTACAACTTCATTTTTTGCTGTAATCCCTATTATTTTTTTGTTCGTAAAGTCGATATCAAATGAAATAAGTAAAGGCGATACAGTATGCCAATCATTTTCGGACAGGCGCTTAAAGAAAACAATATGTGCTTGGTCAACAATTAGATAATCATCTAAAACTTTAACTTTGTAAAGCCTCTCTCTCACTTCACCATTTTTCCCTGCTGTGCTTGTGAACATAGATGCATTCTTATCGTAAGGTGTTGCAATATTCTTGAAAGTTAGAAAATTGTCTGATGTAATCTTCAATCCATTTTGGAGAGCACCAACAACGCCTATTGAATCGTTAGCAAAAAGACAGGCTACGCGATCGTTTGAATTAAAAGGTGACGATATATTTTCCCAGTTTTGACCAAAATCATTGCTATGATATATACATCCACGTGAACCACCCATCCATGATTTGCCGTCAGTATTGGCAATGGCACCATATATCCATTCTCCTGCTTTGGAAAACGTTATCATTGACCAATCTACGCCGGCATTATTGGAAAGGAATATTTTGTCGGTATCAGTCTTATCTTTGCCAACAAGATCTTCACCTAGGTACCCGGAGATAAAAACATGATTTGAATCAAAGAAGGTGATATGGTCGATATTAATTTTTTTTTGGCCAAATACGTTAGGTTTTGGTTCGGGAAGCTTAAGCTTTAATTCGACATTTAGCATGTCTCCAATTTTATAAACTATCCCGCTTTTCGATGGAAACCATATTGAATTATCAGGAGCAATGGTAAGCTCATCGATTTCACCGTTAATCAGATTAGTGAGTGAAGACAAATTTTTACCGTTTTCTTCTACTGTTTCAGATTTGTCGTCTGCAAATGTTTTTAGAATATACTCCCATTTTGTAGTAGCCATTTTTTCAAGCTTTTTTGGGAAAGTGTATCTAACTTTAAAGATCTGATTTTTATACCCAGTAATCATCAAAAAAGATCCTCTTTCAAAGTCCCCTTGAGTTAGGTCAAAATGAGCAAACAAAGCTTTAAGTTTCTGAGATTTTATCTGGAGATCCATTTTGTTTTGTCTAACTTCCGAAACGTTTGAATATTTGCCCATCTTCAGCAATGCATATATAGCATCTATCGACTGCATATACTGAGCTTCAATCACTTCCGATTCAACACCGTCCTCAATTGATGATAAACCAGCATTGTAAACATAAAAAGTTAGATTTAGATCCGCATACTGGTAACTGAAAGACACACCTAATTCTTTTTGAGGAAATGTCTTCATTTCAATTTTGGAAAGTCCGCATAAGTCGGATGGGAATAAAATACCTGTATTTGGTTCGGTTACAGGTTTATCGCTTCTTAAATTTAAAACCTGTTTTGAACAACCGATAGTAAGTAAAAATATTATGAAAACAATCTTCTTCATTTTTCAAGCTCCTATTCGGTGTATTGTGTTAAAACATTAGCATTACACTCACGTAGCACACTATAAGATAGTCAACCAGCTGTCTTTATGACAAGTAGATTGTAGGAGAGTTCTTTGTAAGGGAGAGGGTAGTACTTCATCCGAACCAGAGAGTCGCAGTTATGCGGAGTTCTCTGGTATTATCGTTCTGTATATCGGCTAATTATCTATGTTAGAAAAGTTTTATTAATAAGAAACCGAGGACTATAAGTACCACAAAGACAAACGAAAGTATGTTGAAATATTTATCGATGTATTTCTTAATTGTTTCACCGAAAAAGTAAATGAGAGTACTGACTATAAAGAATCGCAGCGATCGGGATATAGCCGAGGCTAATACAAACAATGGGAAGTTCAACGCGAATACCCCGCTCGCAATTGTAAAGACTTTATACGGGATGGGGGTAAAGCCGGCGATCAATACTGCAAAGAATCCGTATTCGAGATACATTGCCTGAACTTTTGCGAAGATAGCAGGAGTAAAGCCGGGGATATAGGAGAAAAAGAACCCTGAAACTACCTGCCACAGCATTGTGCCGATAAAATAGCCAAGCATTCCTCCAAGCACTGAGAAGAGCGAACAGATAAAAGCGTAATAGAAGGCCTTTTTTGGCTTGCCCAGGTTGAGTCCGATGAGAAGCACGTCAGGTGGTACCGGGAAAAAACTTGATTCAGCAAATGCAAGAATGGCAAGTGCCTGAGTTCCAAAGCGGGTGTCAGCCCAATGCATAACCCAGTCATAGGAACGACGAATAATGCTGACTTTTTTAATGTTGGCCTGTTCGGTCATGTTTTCTCCAATTGTATTTTAATACCGGTGAATTTCGTTCATCTCTGCTTATGCAGCCCATAAATATAACATTACACTCATGTGGGCAGTATAAGATAGTCCATCACGTGTCTTTGTGATAGATTGATGTTCTTAATCGGTCAGTTTACCCACGCAAACCATGTCCTGCCCTATTTCTGGATAGTCTTCTACCTCTTTGGCGCGCCGAATAAGTTCAGCTAAATATGTTGGGTCAGAAATTCTTTCTTCTGCGCCCGGAATCATCCAGACTTGTGAAGTAACGCTTTTTGTAGTAATAACATTTAATCCTGCACTTAAAAATTCCGATTCCAGTTCATCCGGTTTGTGGAAATACCAACCTGGTTCTTTGTTTCTTATACCGGATTGCATTTCATACATTACCATTTTCCTGTAATCTTCTTTCGTTATGACGCCACTTCTAACTCCATAAAAATATCCGGCAAATCGATTGATTGCGAATCCAAGAATACTTCCTTTGGGGGATAGGTGAGTTGCCAATTTGGTTAATAGTGAGATTCTTATGCTACGAACAGTAATATGGTATAAAGGGCCGTGCAGAATAATCATGTCGAATTTTTTGTCAGTTCTGTAGTCTCGGATATCACAAGTTACCAGATCCTCAAGTTTGTTTGTCTGGCTATCGTTTTGCTCTTTTGCTTTAGCAATGTGAGAAGGGACTATGTCAAGTAATGTTACTTTGTGGCCCATATCTGCCAATTTGAATGAATAGACGCCTGTGGCGCCACCGACATCAAGTATTGATGCAGCGTTGTCAGGTAAATAGCGAGTAATAAGTTCTAGTGAACGATGTTCTTGTATAGTACCAAATAGATCTGTATGACGTTTTGATTCATCGAATCGAGAAGAGTAGTAGTTTATAAGATTGTTCAACATCGCTATCTTTCATTTTATTTAGAGTTCTATCTACTTGTATTACCAAATACTATACATCTAACGTCATATATTTCATTTTCGGTTCAGTAAATCCATTTTTCTTATAAAGTGGTTCGCCCATAGGTGTTGCACTTAATACCAGCTGAGAAATGTTTAGTGTCTTTGCATCAGCAATCATGAATTTCATCATTTCGTTGCCAATCCCCTTTGATCGGTACTTGGGATAAGTAAAGAAAGATAGAACATGTCCTTGTTTTCTATTCGAGTTTTTCAATAATGGCGGCAAAACATACATTAGCAGGCCTGCAAAACTGACTATTTCGTTATCAATACACCCTATATATCCAATATAGTTCCCAGATTTAGCATTTTCACGTGTCCAGTCTTCTACGCTCTTATTGAATAAGTCATACTCTTCTTTTGTGCAGCTTGGATTATCTCTCATACAATAGTCAATTCTGGATTTTACTAACAAATCTATTTCGTCTAACCCTATTCTTTTAAATTCAAGTCCGTCCATTTGGATTCCTTCTATAATCTGAGTTGCTTTTCAAGGCTTTCAAACAGGGATATTAGATATTCATATCTCTCTTGGTCAAAAGATATTTGCTTGTTAAATACCTGCCCCATCTCACCCATAAAACCTAAACAATATAAAAGAGTATACACCGTAACTGCGTTTCTTTGCTCAATAGATGCATTCATAGCATCCAGAAGATATTCAACATAGTCAGAATCAACATTGTCCGAAAGCAGTGCTTGTCGGGTTAGTCCCACCATAAGCATTGAGTCCCCAAAACAGATTTGATCGGTGTCTACAATTCCAGTAAGAGCACCATTGTATATAATTACATTCTTCGTTGTGATATCATCTAAAAAAGCTATTGGTTGGACATTGTTAAAATATTGATCAAATCTAGATAAAGCAATGGCGGCTCTTTCAACAAACTTAATGTCGACGAATCCGGCTTTCAATATTCTTTCCTTGCTTCGTGATAAATCGGCACGCACAAACTCTTTCCATACAGTAATTGAAGATTGGTTGACTTGCTCGTATGATTGAGCATATCCAAATCGTTTAGCTTTTGGGAGTTTACTTGTTTTTTTCTGAATAGAAGCGATAGATTCAGCTATGCATTTTTTTTGGTTAGCCGTCAGCTCTTTGTAAATATTACATAGATCTGTGCCTTGAAAACGCTCAATGAGCATATATGAATTTGGTTTTGAAAGACTATGTGCGTAAATTGATGGTATCGGTATTTGAAGATTTTTTAAATACTCATTCCAATACATCGCACTTGCAATAAAGTGGCAAGTATTAGCTGATGAAATTCTAAGAGCATACTTTGAACTAGTAATTGTAGTGATGTCATATACAAAATGGCATAGACCAGTAGGAAATCTTGTTATTTCAAAAATGGGTTCTGAAATATGTGAAGAGAATATTTTTCGGGCGGTTTTGTCATCAGGATTTGATATAGTTGTATTCATAGCTGCAAGCACCGCAATTACATTGTCTCCTTGCTCCAATTTAATATTTGGGTTATCAGCTCGTTATTCGCAATAGAAAATCTTTTTAGATTCCGTGTTGTTTTCTGAAGTAATAGAAAGAATATATGTGCCTTTTGTCTGTATTCCCGGTTTCCATGTGTAAAAAGAACTTGAGGTAATGGCCTTGTCTAACAGTCTTCCGTCTATTGAAAAAATTCGTAACTCTTTAGTTGAGGATGATTTTGATTTAACTGTTATAACAGTATTAAATGGATTTGGATAGATGTCAAACTGAATAGAGCCGGGTTTGTGTGTGTTGCTTTCTTTATTGGTAGGAGAAGGAATTGAATATGAACTCAGTTTGTAAACAGAACCAAATCCTGCATCGGTTATTTGTTGGTTAAATTCTGTGCTGACAAACACAAACCCAATATTCTTAGCGTAGGCAAGTGTTTTTGTGAAACCAATGCCACCGTTAAGTTGTTCTTTAAAAAGAAAGACTTTGTAAAGGCTATCACCGAACAAGAAACGTCCTGTGTCAGCTACAATTAATGTGTAGATCTGGAGTATGTCGATTTGTTCAGGAGGTCTTAGGCTGCCTGGGACAGATGGAACAGGATCTAAAGTGTCGTATACCAGGGTGTCGCCTAGTTGAAATTGTGCTTTCATACAAATTCTATTAGCAGAAAAAATGACAGTATTATTCAGAGCTTTCAATGTATCAAACAAAGTGTCAGGTTTTATTGTACTATCTACTTTTCGTGTATTCGAGTAATGAAAGGTTTCTACAAGGCTGTCTGTCCTTCTAACTATTTGTCGTTTATAGAAAGTTGTATCGTTATTTTTGAAAATATTTACAATAGAAACAGTTTCGTAACCATACCTATAGTTGTTTGAGCCCGCAAAAAAAGATGAAGAAAAACTATTGTCGGTATAAGTCCAGGTGCTGTTGAGCGCTAAAGGGAAATAGTCAAACGCATTTATTCGTAAGGAAACAACAATAAGGATCAGAAGTAGTTTCATTCAAGGCTCCATTAGATTTAATATTTGTAAAATATAAACGATCATATGCCTTAATGACAAGTAGAATGTTTTAGAATGTCGTCACTATTTGATTGTCTTTGTTGTAATCTTTCAGTTGTCTTTTTGTTTCAGATATTTACAAAATATCTATTTGGAATATTTAAGAGAATCAATAGTATACTGTATTTCATCATCCGCAATATAGTGTACAGGATCACAGAGAACTGTTGACGGATAACCAAACTGTTGATTGAAAGTTATAGTCATTTCACTCGGCTTGCTCCAAACAAGAGCCAAAAGACTAGTATATTCATCACTTATGGTTCTGAAATTGTAATTCAAGCTATCTGGAAGTGCACTACTTGTAGAAATATTATAGACTGAATCAACGATGTTGTTCTTAACGTAAACATAAAAAGGTCCGGATGTGCTTTGAAGGCATTCGCAATATCGGGATAAAAGGTAGCTATATGTATTAATAAAAGAATTTCCCCAAATGTTTCGATAGTAACGAATAGAATCTTCAAGCAGAGAGTATTTGCTGGGGGTATAATAGCTGATAGAATCACTGGTCAATAAAATTGAATCAATCAGTATGCTGTCTTTATAGGTTTTAATTTTGGTTGACTTCACAAATTTCTTGGATGTAGCCCAGTGTGTAAAAGAAATATCAATCGTATCAGAAAACTCAAAGTTACTATTCAGCCTAAGTAGCTCGTATCCACGCAGACCATCTCCATGGGTTTCAACACGAACTTCATTTCCTTTAGTGCGACCAGCCAGATAAAGACACACTTTTCCAAAAATAAGTGATGTTGTCCGCATGGTGTCAGTAATCCAGGTGACTTTAGTTAAGGTTAACGCTTTGTCTTCTGCGGGCTGAGTAATTTGCTTTGTCTCGTTACAGGAGAGAGTAATAAGAGCGACCAGAAATAATGCTAAATAATACTTCATTTGGTTTCACCTTATAATTTCTATATCAGGAAGATTTGCATAAAGTGCTTCGATCGAATTAAACCTATGCAATGCGTCAACAATAATTGGTAGCGGATCAGGCCAGATCTCGGGAAAGGTGGCCTCGCCAGGAGAATTAGGTTGGAATGCAAGACGTTCAACCGGTGGCTCAAACGATGCCGGTATGCCTGGTTTGTTACCACGGGAATCTATTCTGTACCACCCATGTTGTTTTAAAAAAACAGCATTCAGACCATGCAGGCAGAATGGGGGACCTTTATCCTCAATAGCCAATCTTTGATAGCAGAATCCGGTTGGTATGTTGTTCGCTCTGAGAAGTGCAGCAAGTAAATGGCTCTTTGCATAACATAAGCCTGTACCGTGAAGCAAAACATCAGAAGCTTTGCATGTAACAGGATTTAGTTTGAAGTCCCAGCTATGTTTTATTGAATCTCTGACAAATTCAAAACATGATTTTGCAATGTCAATTTCAGAATCGAGTCCTTTTGACAATTCCGTAGCCTTTTGAGCAACTGTTGCCGTTTTATAATCAATGATTTCGGTTGATTGAAGGTATTGTTTCATGTGTATCGCTCTCAAAATACTTTATTAAATGTGACGGAAAACTAGTAGATCAATGTTTTCATAAACTGGAAGTGAGTTGTCAATTTTATGGCTTGCTTCTTCCATTCTTTTGATGCCTTGTTCAAATTCTTCCTCTGTTAAAAATTCAAATGTAGAAAGAGCCTTCTTTCGTATTCGTTCAATGTGATCGGTAAAAGAATTATCCATTAGCTGCTGTAAAGTAGTAGCGGCTTCGAAGGAAAAAGAGTGTTTGCTGAAAATGTCAACAAGTTGTTCTGTTGATGGAAGGCGTTTCATGTCGACTTCGAAAGCCTTTGGAAAGTATTTGTAATAACAAACATCTGGTAAGTTGTGTTTGAAAGAGTTTCGAATAAAAATTAAGCCATCTTTTCTA
>JAEUSG010000448.1 GCA_016788315.1 Fibrobacterota bacterium
AAACAGCAAGAAAGAGTTCAGAGTTTCAATCCACGCGCCCGCGCGGGGCGCGACAGTACTATAGATAACTTATTTAAAACAAAAGTGTTACAAACTCTTTTCCGCGAACCATATTAAAAAGCTCTTTGATTTTGGTAATTCCGTGTCCTAGTAACTTAGAACACGATGTCAATGAACAAGTTATGTGGTTTGCGAATCACCGTACAGAATCATGTTCGCTTCAGGTTCGCGCTTTAATAAAGTCAGACGATTAGAGCACCTTCCTGATCTATAGTTTCTTTAGCTCCAATATGTTCAGTTTTAGCATCGTAATTATTGCCGAGGAAGTAAAATCTTAGGCTGTCAACTTTGGGGTCAATTTCTTTTTCTAGTTTGTCCTTAACAGTAGCCCATAGCGCAGAATCCATTATAAGTTCAAAGACTGAAAATTGAACTCTCTGGCCATAGTTCTTGCAAACTTTGGCAACTCTCCGCAACCGCTTTCGGCCTTTTGGTCCATCAGTTTTTACATCATAACTAACTATAATCATCATAAGCTATTTCCATACGAAAGGTGGATATCCGTCAATGTCTCCTCGTATATGCCGAGCTAATAATAGAGCCTGTATATGAGGCAAAAGGCCTATTTCAACTTTCTCATTAAGATAAGGATGCATGAGTTCTTCACGTTTTCTTTCCTGGTAAGCGACAAGTACTGTTTTTCTTGTTTCGTCATTCATTACAACAGCACCTGTTTCACTTGTCCTAAAACCTCTTGCGTTTATTTGCTGTAAATTAACCAAAGACAGTGCAAGTCTATCAGCTAGAATAGGTCTCAGTTCTTCCATAATATCAAGAGCAAGGCTTGCCCGTCCAGGTCTATCTCTATGCATAAAACCCACTGCCGGATCCAGACCCACACCCTCAAGAGCGGATTCAACGTCATGGGCCAGAAGGACATATATAAATGACAGTAACGCATTCATGTTATCTAGGGGAGGGCGTCTTGTCCTATCGTGGAAAAAGAATTGTTCCTTCTGGTGCATAATCATATTGTCAAAAACATCAAAATATGTTGATGCTGCGTCGCCCTCGATTCCACGCAGAGAATCAAGAGCACTCTGTTGTTCTAAATATTTAAGATGGTGTGCAAGATAATCAGAAGCTTTTGAAATTGAATCAATTCCGGGTTTTGATGCATGATCTCGTATTGTACGCATTAATACAGTTCTAGCATTCATAAGCTTTCCAGCTATACAAGCCTTTGCAATAATGAGCGAAGAATCTAATGAATCGGCTTTACGATATTGTTCGCGCCTCAGTAAAACATTTCCACTTACTGCTCCCTCTACTCTTGCTAAAAAACGGCCATTCTCGGTGAGAAAACTGATACCAACATTCTTCTCACCACAAAATCCCATTAGAAAAGGGCTGCAAGATACGTTGCCGAAACAGACGATACCAGTAAGTGTATGAATAGGTAATTGAAGTCTTATTTCGTGCTCGACTTTTACAGAAACAGTTTCACCCTCTTTGTGAAGGTAGGCACCTTGAGTTGTGACGTACAAAGTATTAAGCAGCTTTTTCATTGATCATCTCTTTAAGGTAGTCGATTGCCGATTTGTGAAAGCCGGCTGTTTCTGGTAGGCACAGTTCATAAAGTGAACAGTTTTTGCACCTTTTTGCGAATTCTGCGATTGGTGTTTTACGGCTTCTGATTAGATCGTGTAGGCGAGTGGATATGTTTATGGTTTCGTCGCGTAAAATTGGAGTGAGTATCACTTCTTCCCGTCGTCTCGGTTGCCCGTAGTAAATGGCTCCTGCTTCAATTTTGCATTTTAACATTTCTTCAAGACACATTGACTGAGCGCATAATTGAACTCTGTCACAATCACTGATTTTTGGGCGGCCACGTTTGTATTCGACAGGGTAAATTATTGTTTCAGAACCGTTTGTGTGAAACTCAACAGCATCTGCGACTCCAGATAGTCCCAAGGCTAAGCTTCGCAAGTGAAGCCCTCTTGCAATCCTTATTCCTGGTCGGTTCTCGTCGCCCTCATCATGAACACGCTCATGCAGAAGTTGACCTTCAACTGTTAATCTATTTTCTGACCAAAGCCGCTCAATGTGAATCAATGCGCATTGGCGCTCACAAAAATAGAGATGTTGAATCGCTGAAATTGGAAGTAATTCAGTTTCTGAATATGCTGTCATAGCTTTTTTTGTCGTTTACTTACTTTTTGTGTGATGGATAAATAATTATCCTTTGTAACGACTTTTTTGCCTGTTTTAGATTCCAGCTCAATTCTAGCATTCCCGGCTACTTGTCCACCTGATTTTGCTGAATCACTCATTTCAGGGATACCTTTAGCATCTCTCGTTCGTGTAATTTCGGTGGTCGCTGCTTCGCCTAGCATGTTAAAAATGAGTTCTAGATCGTTCATATGGTCGCGCAGATTCTCTCGTTTTAGTCCTTTGTGATTTTTGTATTCTGATGGCGTCATTCCAAATGTTGCTTTTGATATTTCAGCAGTCAGGATGGCATAATCTTTTTCGTTCTGTGCACCACGGTTGCCCCATTCGCCCGTAAGTTCTTCACGTATTGCAATTCCACGCATACGCTTTTCGATCCAATCGTCTGAATAGCCTTTGGCCTTATAAAGTTCGCGAGTGCGTTTTGTGGCTAATTCTGGATCTGCAATTTCCTGGACACGTTCTTGGGCTAATTTTGCGAACCATAGTTTGAATGGTTCCGCTTTAGGGGATGGAATAGACTGAATGATACGAAAGATTCCTTCTGTATTTGCACAATCAGTGGCATAATTCTTTCCATCTGAAGACTTTAGTTTCAGTTGTAGACAAATTGTCGACAACTGAATTGTAGATTCTTTTTCCTCGCGAATTTTCATTTTAGACCAATAATCGCGAGCGTTCACACTATCTGTCAGGGCATGGACTACATCAGTTACGGAGAAGTACCATTCTTTATTATGCATCAATTTTCGAATGGTTTTACCTTGGAAGATGGCTAAATTATTTTGGGGTACTGACTTTTCTTTCATTTTTGATATCCTTGTGACATTTTCTGGATAAGGGGGGGTACAAATTGTACCCCCCCCCTTCTAGTCATAAAAGAGCAATAATTACACTTTTTCAATAATCTCCACGCCTTGTGGACATTTTCCATTGTTTACCGTGACAACATAGTCGGAGAATTCTCTAGCAGGTTTAGAAGATTCGTTACTACGGGATACTTTAACGAGCTCGAACAAATCATGGGCAGGGGCGTTGCCCATCTTGTCTTTATGTTTAAAAACAACAAGTTTACGAGTTGCCATTTGTCCACGAGCTGCAGAACGATCATGATCGAACATATTCTTTAGAGCATCCCATAATAGACTAAGGTCTTCATCAGAAAAACCAGTTTGTTCGCCAAAAGGGGCAGATACAAATCCATGAGAGCGATATAATCCGTAAGGGATTGTGAATTTTCGACCCATGGTACGGTTATCTCCACCCTGTTTTTCAGCTTCAGCCTCTGTTGCCACAGCCATTCTTGTAATCGAATGTTCTGAAGATACAACTGGGTCAATTGAACGCCCAAAAGTAAATTGCACTGGACCTCGAACCTGGCCAGCGTTTTTTCCTGTACTCATTACGGCACCGAAAGTACGGATGTCATAATAATTTGAGCACATCCACTTTCTTGCTTCTTCAGTTTTATCGCCTTTTTCTTTAATTTTGATCACGGCTTCCTGTTCGTGGGCTTCATCAATAAGTTTGTTTAAAACAGCTTTTTCTTTTATGAAGATATCATATGGTTTCTTTGCATCTTTAATCATATGTACATAATTTCTGACTTTGCGTTTCAGGCATACATCTGTAACCAATCCCATGCCTGTTTCCGCATCCACGCGTGGTAAATTGCCAGCATCAGGGTCACCATTTGGGTTTCCATCCTTTACGTCAAACAATAAAACAAATTCGTAACGGTTCTGAATTGCGCTCATTTTAAACTTCTCCTTCTTTAGTGTTTTTTTGATAAAATTTCTGTGTTTGATGATAATAACCAATGGCAAATCGTCCTTGGTCGTCAATTGGAAGATGTGCGGGGAAATCAGAGATGCCATCAATAATTTCCGCTAGCATTTTTTCTAAATTAACAGCACGGCCTTTATTCTCAAGTTTGCTGATGTGATGATTTTTCATTCGCATCAAAATTGGGAACACAGTAACAGGTGTTCCCGATGCCGCTCCGTAGTATCGATCACGAATCGTTGCATTTAATCCCGGATGCGCTTCTGCTTGTATCTTTTCTAGTGCCGCAAATAGACGACCTAATCTATATCCTGTGTTTTTGTTTGTTTCGTCAAGAGACATTTTAAGTTCCTCCTTTATTGATGGATTTGAATAACGAGTTTTTCGGTTTATTATTGCTTTAATTATTGAATATCTACAATGATCTACTTGTATTCGTGGGAAATGTAATCGATCTCCTTTTGGAGGAATTTCTCCTTCAGCTTTGATACGATTCAAAATTTGAATCAATAAACTTGAAGGATATAGAGTACCATTGAGCGCGGAAAATACAAATTCGCCGGTCAGTCGTGGAGGTAAATCATCATAGTTGCCGTATGGATGTTTTTCGCTAGAACGTGTTGTTGATTTTATAAGTACATTAATTCCAAAATGTTCTTTTAGAAAATCAGGTCCACTTAATTTTAAATCCTCAAAATGCTGAATTAAGTTCTTAGAAAGATCTCTTACTGTAGTAACAAACCAAAATCTGATTGATATTCGGGCAACATTCGGTGAAAGACCAAGAATGTAAAACTTATTGTTTTCATTATCGTTATCAGAAAGAGAACCTGTTTTAACAGAATTGAACAAACGCTGAACAGCTCTGATATTACGATCTGGATCGTCTTTCTCGGGTTCGCCAAATATATCAACAATATGAACTTCCATATCATCTGTTTTTTCCGCCCAGAAAACTATTGAATCATCACCTACTTGTGTTCTTTGTTTCGATCCAAGTAAATGGTTTAATGAAATACCATACGCACCAGCAGCTTTTAATGAAATTGGCGAATTATAGCTTTGCTCTTTGCCATAAGAATCATAACCACAATTTTTTTGGAACGATACCAACTTGGCAGTACTTTTACTTTTTTTTGTTGGCAACGGTGTCTGAGGTTGAATACGAGCAATTTCGGTGTATTCACCTGTCAAAAGACAATTCGCCAAAATTTTTTCATCTGAATTATCTTTGTCTTCTGATGTAGATATATTCTGATTTTGTTCAACATAATCTAATAAGCAAGGATTTTCAGCAACAATTTTTGGACGAGATATAATTCTGAAACTTAGGTTGCAACCTGCAATTTTTATGATTTCGTTCCAATTTTCATGATTAATTATGCCGGAAAAATCTTTCTTAGTTAGAAATGATAAAACCACTTTAAATTCAATTTCGTTAGGATATCTGTTGATTAAATTTCTTATTTCATCACAAAACACATTGTGTTGATTTTCTGCTCGTTCTTTTGCTTCTTTTGATTCATCTTTCGGATAGCCTAATACATATCCAAAATGATCCCACAAAAGATTAGATGTCTGCCAAGAATTCTTTCCAGATCTTTCTTTGCCAGCTGGAATTAAAAATGGTTTGCCTCTTAAACGCGAACCTTTTTTTTCACGAGTGTCTTCTAGATTAACAAAACAGCCGTTTTCATCTATGACGATAATAAATGGTATTTCTTGATAATCAAAACCGATTGGTGGAAGTTCTTTCCTATGATAATATGTCATTAGTGCTTGTAATATCATCCGCGTACCTCCTCACTATCCCACGCGGGAACTTCAATAATCCCTTGCACCATTTTCGCACGAAATATTCTTGGACTGCATTTGTCCGTGCAGGAATGCATGTGTGTTTCATCTTTACTACTATCATGTCGAATATCGTAAAGAGTCCAACCAAAATCATTATCTATTGAAATCGGTGGTTGCAACACCACTCCTGTGTTGACAAGTTTAAAGTCTGCTGCAAATTCTCTTGTACCTAAATAAGGTCTATGAAAACATTGACCATTTTCTGCTCTGCGCTCAAACATGGCAGCAAATTTTCCTTCAGTATCTTCCGGCCCTTTTTTTTCTGTCATTTCAAAATGTGCATGTAAACGATATGCGACATCTTTAAGAAAGAGTCCTGCCCGTTGTTGTCTGTCATCCTCAATAAAGATCCCCTCACTTCGAGTGGAGGCAACTTTACCGACTTCATTACGTCGAACGCTTACCCATTTTATAGGTTTTAATACCTCGATCTTGTCTACTTGCCATCTGATGGCTGGTTTCCAAAGAATGGCTTCAAAAATAGCTCTGGCAGCCGATGGCGTGATAATGTCATAACTAACCCTTTCAACCTTCATTTCAGGTCGAGTGAAACAGGCGTAGTCGCCCCAAACTTCGAGACAAAAACCCTTCATGTGACCTCCGTTATATAACAAGTTCTTCCGCTGAATAATCCTTGCCGAAAATTTGTAATCCTGTTTTTTGGTCGTAGATATCTGGGATTCTAGTTATCAAAAATCCATTCTCTAATTGTTCAAGAAACCCTTGTTGCAATAGAGTAGCAGCCAACCTTGGTGGAACTTGAACGGAGAATCTTTGTAGTTTACGCATTGTTTCCCGGGAAGGTCCACCAAAGCGCAATGCATTAAGCCATTTTTTTGAATCACCATAGTCCACATATACGACCGTAGAAGCCCCGTCTTCAATAAGCTTAAATTGATTAGCTGCCGTTCTGAACTGA
The DNA here is from genome assembly GCA_016788315.1 of Fibrobacterota bacterium. Lineage (GTDB taxonomy): Bacteria > Fibrobacterota > OXYB2-FULL-49-7 > OXYB2-FULL-49-7 > JAEUSG01 > JAEUSG01. The sequence continues at coordinate 6,794 of JAEUSG010000448.1, forward strand.
AGTTTACCTTCTCGAACATCAGAAGGGGACCACAAAAGATTTGCAATTTCTTTTTCATCACGATTGTTTATAGAAGCATAAAGTAAGCTGAAATATTGATTAAATGTTGATGGTGATAAATAGTCATTAATATTTAACGATAACATTTCCTTGGTCTTGTCTGCGCCTTTTCTTTGCAATCCTGAAGGCACGATTTTAGGCGCATAAAATACTTGTACTACTCCTTTTTTGAGCTTCCCTTCTCGGTTACAGCGCCCAGCTGCTTGGGCAATAGAATCTAATCCTGCCATAGCGCGATATACGACTGGAAAGTCAATATCAACCCCCGCTTCAACTACTTGTGTGCTGATAACTCTAATTGGTTCACCATTTTTTAGACGATTTTTAATTGTTGCAATAATTTGTGAACGATGATAACCGCACATCAAAGCAGATAAGTGTAAAGTTCCCGCAGGCATACATTTGTAAATTTCCCATGCGTCACGACGAGTGTTAACGATACAAAGAACTTGTTCGTGGCCACACAAAAACGACGTTATTGATTCATATGTTTCGATCTGCGTATTTGGTGGCATTACAATATCAACTCTCTTGAGTTGTTGATAAAGTTCGGAAGAGTTAGGAATTATTTCTCTGACACCATCCAGCCCTTCGGGTATTAGATCGCTTTTATTCAAGGCTGGCTGTGTTGCCGTTGAAAGAACGAAGGAAACATTAAAAAGAGAAGTAAGCCCACGAATAACATTTAAGATTGGAGTCAACATGCCAGGAGGCAGCATTTGGGCTTCGTCAAGTATAATAACAGACTCTACTATATTATGTAATTTACGGCAGCGACTTGAACGAGCAGCAAATAGCGACTCGAAAAGTTGAACATTCGTAGTAATAATTATTGGGGTGTCCCAGTTTTCAGAGGCAAGTTTTGATTTTGCCGTTTCACTTTCGGGATCTGTATTGCTATGATGTTCAATGACATTCTCTTCGCCAAAAATTTCTTTAAAAATTGATGCCGTTTGCTCGATAATACTGGTGTAGGGAATTGCATAAATAATACGTTTCTTTCGATGTTGTACAGCATGTTCTAGTGCAAATGCCATGCTTGAAAGTGTTTTTCCACCACCTGTGGGAACGGTTAAAGAAAAAAGTCCTGGTGATAATTTGGCTGCTTTTCGGCAATTGTGCAAAACAGAAGTTCTAACTTTGTTTATATGTGAATCAGGGGCATTGGAAGTCTTATTGTGCATATATTTATTGAATTGGTCTAGAAAACTGGACATAAAAGTGCTGTTGCGACGTAATTCACTTTTAGCGGAATCCATAAATGATTCTGTATCTAAAAAGTCAGCATCAACTAAACAGGAAAAGAGTATCCTAACCCAAAGATGCAGATTCTCGGGTTTTACGTCCTGTGGAAGTTTCTGCGGTATGGTAATATTTAAAATGTCTTCTGGTACAAATTCGAAGTCTATCTCACTGAGGAGTTTTTTGTCCTTGGCCTTTTGGAGCCTATATTCAAGATCTTTTCCAGAAGCTTCTCCGCTCGACCAATCAGGCAAGCCTGTATGATGACCAGCGATTAAGTATGAAATCAGCCGTGAAAATATTTCTGTATGTGTTTGTCCCGATGCTTTTCCGTTGAGGTATATGGCTCCGATGATTGCATGTTCAACCCTGCCTGGCTTGTTGTCTGTTTCGCCCTCTTCAAAATCATTACTTTTACGAATATAGTCTTGGAATGCATCAGAATATTTACCAAGATCATGAAGCTGCGAAGCCAGAGTTGTCCAGATCTTCCAGTGAGATTGTAATGTAAAATTCTGGGCGAGTCCACTTACGCTACGGAGGTGTTCTTCTAGTAAATGTAATCGTAGAATTCCGTCAGGATTCGATGATAAATGTGCTATTTTTGTAGTCATTCTTTCACTTCTTCTCAATTCTATCCAACCACTCAAATATCTTCTTCGGATATCTCAGTGCAAAAAGGAATATCCCAAGGAAAACGATCCCGGTTATTAGTCCCATATAACATCACCATATCCTTACTGTAAATCATATAAAAAAAGCAAGCCAACAGCGTCAAGGAATAATATTCTGTCAGTCAAGTTGTTGTTAATTCCTGCACATAATCACTTCTCAACTTTAAAAGCATTCCAATTTTCCGGCATAAATGCTATCAGTCTTACATAAATAACCTCCAGACAGATAAATAGAAGTATAGTTGCAAGGATGTTTAGAATTCTTAATGTTCTTTTTTTCATGGTGTCCTAAATAGTTGTATTGCTAATTTCCAAACCCCGTCGAATTCGACGGGTTTAAATGAAGAGTTTTAGTAGGTTGTGAGTGCTCGGGAGTATTCATTTGTTGTTTTCCCTGTTCTGTTTCTGACAGTTAAAGTTTATCGTGCTCTAAAGATAACGATAACAAGCGACAGATTCTGTCGTATGAAGATTTTTCCTGAAATTTATTCATTCTCCCCGTGGTCGCGACAAATCCCTACGGGCAAAAGGAGTCGATTTCGACCCCTTTTGAGAGATCCTTCAAAAAGATATTGCGATCTTTTTGAAATGGATATATATTTATGGCATACAAAGGACTAGTCCACTATGAATATCAAAATCGTCAAAGATTCGCCAATCCCAGCATATCGTCAGATTATTGATCAAATTAAAGAAGCCGTTTCTTCAGGTTTTCTAAAGTCTGGCGATAAGGTCTCTCCTGAGCGTGACCTCGCAAAAGAGTTGGGGATAGCCCGTGGGACTATAACAAAAGCATATCTCGAACTTGAGAGTGAGGGTGTAGTTTCAACAGTTCAAGGTAAAGGGACATTCATTGCTGATAAAAAGGCGATTTCAAGCGACAATGTTGAATCAATAATTGATCAATTTATAGACGATATGGTTAGATACGGGTTTTCTGCAGAAGAGATTGAAAAACAGCTTTCAGAACGGCTGGAAAAGCGCAACAGTGAAAATGAGCCAATAATAATAGCGGCAATCGACTGTAATCCTGAGGCTCTTGCCATTTTCGAAAAACAGCTTTTCTCCGTTCCAAATACTCATGTAATAAAACTGCTGCTTAACGATATACCAGCCGGGAGCGAAGGAGAGAAAAAGCTTTCTCCGTATAACATGATTATTACAACGTCAACTCATTTCAAAGAGGTTAATGCAAAATGGCCTTCGGTTTCAGATAAATTACTGCCAGTATCTGTTGCGCCAACGCGCGAAACAATAATGACGCTTGCGAGGCTGACATCGAACCTGCGTACAGGAGTAATTTGTGAAAGTCTTCGGTTTTCAGAGATAATTGCTGGACATCTTGAGGAACTTCATTTGTCGATAGATAATCTTGAAGTGCTTTATGTTGACAACATCGAAGGCCTACCTGAGTTTCTTAACAAAGTTGATGCAGTAATAACACCTCCGGGGTTTTCACTCATGCAGCGCCGTAATCAGATAGCTGATATCCAGCAGTTTACAGAAAGGGGAGGACTGATTCTCCCGTTTGACTATCAGATAGAAAAAGGCTCTCTTTTGCATTTAGAAGAGAGAATTAAGAAGTATTTTGAAATATAAACACACTTCCCCCCTTTTTTTGCTTTGAAAAAAAGGGGGGCTAGGGGGGTTCGATATGCACAAACCAAAAATAGTTCTAGGAGTAATCGGCGCGGACTGCCATGCAGTTGGCAATAAAATCCTTGATGCCTTCTTCTCGGAAAATGGATTTGATGTTGTCAATCTAGGCGTACTTGTATCGCAGGATGAGTTTATCGATGCTGCTGTTGAAACAGGGGCAAAAGCTATTCTTGTCTCTTCGCTATATGGACATGGAGAAATCGATTGTGAAGGATTGCGTGCCCGCTGCATAGAACGGGGACTTGCGCCGATAATTCTATATGTCGGGGGCAATCTTGTTGTAGGGAAAAACAATTTTCTGGAAACTGCAGATAAATTCAACAAAATGGGCTTTGACAGAGTTTTCCCGCCTGATGTTGATCTGTTAGACGTTGCAAAACTATTAAAGGAAGATATAAAAAATGGCAACTAAATTTTTAAATGAACAAGTTTTTGCAGAAGAGGAAAAAGCTGTATTGCAAAGCTGGCCAACAGGTGCTGCGGTTGATTTTAAAGCCGGTGTGGCATTGCAGCGTGCAATTCCTGATTCAATGCGTTTTGCTGCAGCAATGAATAATGCTAAAAAAAATGGTGAAACACTTATCCAGCCGCGTGCCGGCGTTGCCCTGATTGACGAACATATAAGGTTGCTAAAAGGGCTTGAAACAGACGGCGGAGCAGATCTGCTGCCGACAACAATTGATGCCTATACCCGTCAGAACCGCTACGCAGAGGCACAAAAGGGAATCGACAAATCGGTTGCCGCCGGAACTTCGCTATTAAACGGTTTTCCAGCTGTCAATCATGGCGTAGAAGGCTGCCGGAGAGTTACTGAGGCGGTAAACAAACCAATACAGGTGCGCCACGGAACTCCAGATGCAAGGTTGCTAGCGGAAATCACACTGGCAGCAGGATTTACTTCGTACGAAGGCGGCGGTATCTCCTACAATATTCCATACGCAAAAAAGGTATCACTCGAGAAATCTATTCGGGATTGGCAGTTTGTGGACAGGTTGTGCGGAAAATATCAGGAAAACGGAGTGACAATCAACAGGGAACCCTTTGGACCACTTACGGGTACACTTGTACCTCCCTGCATCAGCCACGCATGCGGCATAATTGAGGGACTGCTTGCACTTGAACAGGGTGTAAAGTCAATTACCCTCGGTTACGGTCAGGGCGGATGCATGGTACAGGATATTGCAGCTGTTCAATCTCTTCGTGAATGTGCAGATGAGTGGTTTAAAAAAGAGGGATTTACAGATTACGACCTGACAATAGTATTTCATCAGTGGATGGGAGGTTTTCCTCAGGATGAAGCTCAGGCCTTTGCAGTTATAAGCCTAGGCAGTACAGTTGCGGCAATGGGAGGGGTTGAGAAAATCATTGTAAAGACACCGCATGAAGCAATGGGCATACCTACGCGCGAAGCAAATAGTCAGGGTTTACGAAACACAAAACAGATTTTACGAATGCTCCGGGATCAATCAGTAAATTTGCGTGATGACAGAATAGAGAAGGAGAAAGCCCTCATAAAAGAAGAGGTGGCCTGTCTTATGAACAGTGTATTGTCAGCGGGCGGGGGCGATTGGGCAAAAGGAACTGTTAACGCATTTGCGGCTGGATATCTAGATGTGCCGTTTGCACCTTCACTTTTCAACAAGGGTAAGGTTATGCCGGTGCGGGATGATGAGGGTTTTATAAGATTCTTTAATTCCGGAGCACTCCCTCTGACAGATAGTATCAAGGCTTATCATAATGAGCGTCTTGCAAAAAGAGGTGAACGGGAGAAACGTGCCATTACTTTTCAGATGGTTACTGATGATATTTATGCAATAAGCAAGGGTAAGCTTATCGGGAGGCCGAAATGAAAATTGTTAAAGCGATCTTTACACCGGGAAAATCATCTTTCTTCTTCGACGATCAAAGAGCAATTAAATTGGGTGCATCGCACGATGGATTTGTTTATGAAGGAAAATCTGTAACAGCTGGATTTAAAGAGATCCGTATGTCCGGTCAGTCCATATCTGTAAATCTTCTTCTTGAAAACGGTTTATGGGCGGTGGGTGATTGCGCAGCGGTACAATATTCCGGTGCCGGTGGACGCGATCCCCTTTTTCTTTGCAGTGAATACATCCCTTTTCTGGAAAAAAATATAAAGGCTCTTCTGGAAGGTCATAATCTGATCTCATTTCGTGAGTCGGCAAACTACTTTGAGAATATTCAGGTAAATGGCAAAAGACTGCATACAGCAGTTCGCTATGGAATATCACAATCTCTGTTGAATGCTCAATCGCTCATAAGACGCAAAAGCATGGCTGAAGTTGTCGCAGAGGAATATTTCTGCAAACCGGACTTCAAGAGGGTTCCAGTTTTTGGACAGAGTGGTGACAATAGATATGATAATGTCGATAAGATGATCCTTAAAGGTGTAGATGTTCTGCCACATGGTCTTATCAATAATGTAGAAGAAAAACTTGGTCGTGATGGGTCGAAGCTAAAAGAGTACATATCGTGGCTTGTACAAAGAATTAATAAACTTCGGAACAGCGATACATATAAACCGGTTCTTCATATAGATGTTTACGGAACCATTGGTCAGATATTCGAAAATGATCCTCAAAAAGTGGCTTCATATATTGCAGCCCTTGAACCTTATGCAGCTTCGCACGAACTCTATATAGAGGGACCTGTAGATGTTGAGGAGAAGAACGCACAAATAGAGACTCTGAGAAAAATCCGAGTTGAACTGGATAAACTTGGCTCGAAGGTCAAAATTGTAGCAGATGAATGGTGTAATACTCTTGAAGATATCCGTGAATTCACTGATGCTAAAGCCTGTCATATGGTACAGATTAAGACTCCTGATCTCGGTGGTATACAGAATACCATAGAGAGTGTTTTATATTGTAAAAAGAATGGTATGGAGGCATATCAAGGCGGAACCTGCAATGAAACTGATGTGTCAGCGCGTACCTGTGTTCATGCCGCGGTAGCGACGCAGGCTGACAGAATGCTTGCTAAGCCGGGGATGGGTTTTGATGAAGGTTTTACAATTGTCAATAATGAGATGGAGAGGATAATTGCGACGGTAAGAGCATCAAATGAGATGCTCAAGCCAGGGCCATGTTGTATGGTGCATTAAGAGTGTTGTGCTCCGCCCCTCGGCTACGCTCGGGGCTCGTATGCATAAGCTAATTCCTGAAGAAGGCGTATGCCCTAACCGATCCCCGAGCGTAGTCGAGGGGCGGTTAGGGCAAGGGGTTCTAGTAAATAGGAAGGTAACCATGGAAAAAGAATTCAGAGTCCTCTCAACTACAGCAATTCTCGGATACGGTTATCCGCTTGAATCTTTCAATCGTGGCATAAAAAGAAAGCCGCATCTAATTGCAGTTGATGCCGGCTCCACAGATCCGGGGCCATATTATATCGGCTCAGGTAAATCATTTACAAACAGGGCAGCGGTAAAACGTGATCTGCGCTATATGCTGATAGAAGGGGTTAAGAGAAAGATACCGGTTGTAATCGGCTCTGCAGGCGGCAGCGGTGCTAAACCGCATGTCGAATGGTGCGAAGAAATTATCCGTGAAATTGCTAAGGAAGAGAAGCTGAAATTCAGGATGGGTATCGTTTATGCAGATATAGACAAAACGCATGTACGTCGTGAACTTCAGAAAAAGAAGGTTATTCCTTTAGCATGTGTCCCACCATTGAAGGCAAGTGAGTTGGATGCGACAACAAACGTTGTTGCGCAGATGGGCATGGAGCCTATTATGGACATGCTCAAAGCTGAATGTGATGTAGTTCTTTGCGGACGCTGCTATGATCCGGCTGTCTTTGCCGCAATGCCTGTGATGCTGGGTTATGATCCAGGTTTGGCGCTGCATATGGGTAAGATCCTTGAGTGTGCTGCAATTGCTGCAACTCCGGGCTCTGGCTCAGATTGTGCGTTGGGAGTGCTTAAAGAGAGATCGTTTATCCTTGAGCCGTTGAATCCCATAAGAAAGTTCACAAAGACTTCAGCAGCAGCACATACTCTGTATGAGAAGTCTGATCCGGAACATCTTCCGGGGCCGGGCGGTTCAATCAATCTTGAAAAAGCTGTGTTCAAAGAGCTGAGCGGCGGACGGGTTGAAATCAGCGGCAGCAGATTCGAACCGACAGATACATATTTTGTAAAGCTTGAAGGGGCTAAGAGAGTCGGATACAGAACAATTTCTGTAGCTGCTACACGGGATCCTGTGATGATCAGTGAAATAGATAACATACTTACAGCAGTGCGAAAGCAGGTTGAAACTTTCCTTAAACGGGAAAAGATCAACGGCTCGGTTGAGTTTATTGTGTATGGAAAAGATGGTGTAATGGGATCGATGGAACCCAATAAAAATGCACGTTCGCATGAACTTGGCATAGTGATAAATGCGGTCGGTGAAAATCAGGCTGCGGCAGATTCATTATGCGGACTCACAAGATCCTCGCTTCTGCATTATGGCTACAAGGGCAGAATTTCAACTGCTGGCAACCTGGCATTTCCATTCTCGCCTTCAGATGCTCAAATGGGGGCGGTGTATGAGTTTTCACTGTATCATCTGATGCCAGTGAAAGATCAGAAGATTTTTAAGAGAAAGATTGTGAGGGTATAAGAAGTAAGAGAAGAAGAGAATAAGCAGAGAGACGAAAAGACGAAAGGCAGAAGGACAAAAGGCGACCCACCCCTTTCCCCTCCCTATCCGCCCCTCGAAGACTCGGGGCTCATAGGGAGGGGCCCTTTCCAAAAGAATAGGGAACGAACTAAGGCACTAACCGTTCCCCGAGCGTAGTCGAGGGGAGGTTAGTGCCGAGGGATGGGTCACAGGAACAACTAAGAAAGGATGATTCTTGTGATAAAAAAAATAACAGACTACGCCTCCGTTATCAGATCGAAAAATTCAGGTCCATATGAATTAACGCTTGATATTATGTTCAAGGATAAAACTTCATATGAACTTTGGAAAAAGCGCAACGCACTTACAGCAGGAAGAATCGCTGCCCTTTATGGGGTTGCAAAAAGCACAGTGCTTAAAACTGTCTGGTTTGAGCCTGCAAATGCCTTCAAATGCACTATAAAAAGGCCTATTCCATCAGGAAATTTCGGCGAACACGATATTTACGGTGCGCAGCAGCATGCTCCATTATTAAATTTAACCCTATGAACCCAAATCACTCGGCGTACATTCATAGAGAGACACTCTTATTCTCAGTATATTATGCCCCCAGAGGACGTGGCCGTCTTTACAAAGTTGCAGGTGAAATATCACAAAAACATCTTCTGCCGACCGATTCGCTTATAGGCGTTATCGGTTCGGAAGGCTCCGGAAAATCGACGCTGATAAAAGGGCTCTTTCCAGGTCTTGAACTTACCAATGATGATGATGGAGTAAATGTACGCTCTGCACCACTCTTTGATTTTAATCCGGATGATCCCTTTTCAGGACATACTTTCCATATTGATGTAAACTATGAATTGGCTTTCCGTCAGCCGTTTGAGGTTGCAGAGGCTATTAAGACTGCGCTTGAACACAAACGGCGTGTTATTGCAGAACACTTTGATCAAATCTATCCTTTTCTTCAATTCAATGCAGAGGTGATGATTGGAATAGGTGAGGAGATTATTGTTGCAAGACCGACTATCTTCGGCCCCTTTCCGGCCAATATAAAATCAATTGTTGATAAAACGGTTACATATAGGCTGATGGCTCATTCGGCGGAAGATATTACTTCAAGAATACTCGAGAAAGAGTATAATTACAACCGGCCAGTTCTTCATTCCGATGTTAGGCATGGTTTTGTGATAAGTTTTTCTGAAAAACCGGATATTGATATCAGCGACCTCGAGGGAAAGGTAAAAAAGATCATCGAAGCCGATATCCCGATCTGTCCATCAGGCGAAGATAAAATAAAAATCGGCAACGATGAAATGTCATGCACAGGTATTAGAACACATGTCAAATCATCTGGACAAATACGTAATTTCAGATTACGGAAAGAGTTTATGTATGACCATCTGAACAAAGAATGGCTGCTGGTCGGCCGGGTTGGCGGCGATGAGGTGGTTAGTTTTGAATCACTAATGGCTATTGCAGAGTGAGTTTAAGGGGATATATGAAAAGCGAATTTAAGTATGAGAAACTTCTGCAGTATGGAACAGATAAAACAAAGTATTTGAAGCTGCCTGGTAACTATATTTCTGTAAAAAAAGCGTTCGGACGCAAATTTTTGCAATTGAAGCCAGAGGCTCTCTCAATATTGTCGGAAACTGCATTTCATGATATCGCCTATTATTTGCGGGCAACGCATCTTAAACAGCTAGCAGCTATACTTAAAGACAAAAAAGCCTCTGACAATGATCGTTATGTAGCCTTTTCGCTACTAAAGAACGCAGTTATCTCTGCAGAGGGCGTGCTTCCTATGTGCCAGGATACCGGGACTGCCAATATCATCGGTTACAAGGGAGAATCAATAATAACCGGGATTGAAGATTCAGAGGCTTTGTCCAGGGGAGTGTTCAATTCCTACACAAAAAACCCTTTACGTTATTCGCAGTTAGTGCCTTTGTCAATGCTTGAAGATGTTAACAGCGGATCCAATCTTCCTGCGCAGATAGATATTTCCGCCGTTCCGGGAGAGGAATACCGTTTTCTCTTTGTTGCAAAGGGGGGCGGATCTGCCAATAAAACTTCATTCTTTGCAGAAACCCCGACTATTCTGAATGAAGCGGCTCTTACAAAATTTCTCGATGAAAAAATTCCTGCGATAGGTGTTGCTGCATGTCCACCATACCATCTTTCTATAGTTATTGGAGGCACGTCTCCCGAACTTAATCTTAAAGTAAACAAGATGGCTGCGGCCGGTTTTCTGGACAATCTGCCGGTTAAGGGAAATAGAAGTGGTATTGGCTTCCGTGATAGGGTGTGGGAAAAGAAGGTAATGGAGATTGCAGAAAAATGCGGTCTGGGTGCTCAGATACTCGGTCGCTACTTCGCGCTCGATGCCCGTGTAATAAGGCTTCCACGGCATGCTGCCTCTGTCCACATAAGTATTGGAGTAAGCTGCAACGCTCATAGAAATGCTAAAGGGAAAATAACAGAAGATGGCATTTATATAGAAGCGCTGGAGAAGAATCCTGCAAAATATCTTAAAGGTGTTTCTCTGAAAGGGCAGGAGACAATAACAGAAATAGATTTGAATAGACCTGTGGCTGAAAACATCAAAAAGATGTCATCTCTAAGACCTGGAGCGCTTCTTTCGTTAACAGGACCTCTGGTTGTAGCTAGAGATATTGCTCATGCCCGTTTGAATGCGTTGCTTGAAAGGAATGGAAAAGTTCCAGACTACTTTAAAAACCATTTTGTCTATTATGCAGGGCCAGCTAAAACGCCTGAAGGAATGGCTTCGGGGAGTTTTGGACCCACAACAGCACAGAGAATGGATTCTTATCTTGATTCTTTCATGAAACATGGATATTCTCTCGTCTCGCTCGCAAAAGGTAACCGCTCGCAGAAAGTAACCGACTCCTGTAAAAAATATGGTGGCTTTTATCTTGGCACAATCGGGGGCGCCGCCGCGCTTGTGGCAAAGGAAAATATTTCAAAAAGTGAAGTATTGGATTATCCTGAGTTGGGTATGGAGGCGGTGCGTAAAATTGAAGTAAATGGTATGCCTGCTTTCATCATATCTGACAGCCGTGGCGGTAATCTCTATGCTCAATAGCTGGCCAATTTTATCGGCAGTTGTAAAATGAAATCACTTAATCAAATTATATCAGAGATTAACGCACCTGCCGAGGATGTTTTTCTTGGTAATTTGATGATCCTCTGTGATGCTGATGGTAAAGTATTGAATGTCTATAATTCACATAATAAGTGGATAGGCAATTTTATGGTGGCGGGATTAATCGAGAAACTGGAAATAACACCATACATAAATGACTCTTTTGATTTCGGAGGTAAGAGTCTGGATGAGGTCAGTTCCTCAAATATTCAGCAGTCATATCCGGTAAAGGAGAGTATTGTCTTTTATGAGGGGGCTGATGATTTTGTAACAGATCTTCCAGTCTGTTTTATAAGGGTTTATAAGACAAAAAGTAATAACTATCTCGGTGTTGTCTTTCCATCAGGAGCAATAGCCCCAAAAATACATCAGAAGAATACTAGTATCGTTTATGTTGATGATGCAGATATTATAAGGGGATACTCGCTTGGAATGTTCAATACGCAAAAGAGCCTGAACGGTAAGGACAATGTTCTTGGTCAGCCTTTATATAAATTTCTCACTCCTACTCCCTTACAGATACGTAAATCATATTTCGATAAATATAGAGACATAAAAAAAGGATGGAAGAAGGTCTTTTCCTGTGATTCATTATCTGAAGGGGCTATTCAAAAACTTACAGCCGATATTGTTTTTAATGGTTCGGTCTGGCATAATGCATCAAATATCATACAATACATAAAGATTGATATACCGGTAAATTTTCAGTCGAAAAATTATCGTCTTCTTGTTGATTGTGATATTGTAAAAAGCGAAGGACCTATCCTTATTGCAGGTGGAATACCGTTAAATAATCATCAGGTTGATTATCAGGCTGCAGCAA
>JAEUSG010000485.1 GCA_016788315.1 Fibrobacterota bacterium
TTTACATCATTAAAATCCCCCATATGGCTTAAGGCCGACCCATGGCTCTACGATGACTTCGTAAATAGGATTGCTGAAGTTGCCGACGAACTTTTCGATGAAGAGCAATTGGTGGAGTTCAATGAGTCCGTATGACCCAAACTGTGTTTAAGCCCCTTTCCACCAATTAACATGCACAAATAGGGGTGCTACTATACGATTCAAGTGTTTTTGTTTAAATTCTAAATGGATGTGCGGCCCACTTGACCTAAAATGGAAACTCACGGTTTTTTCTCCGAAAAATACCAAATCGGGACATCTTGTTATATTGCACAAACTATCATTTAAGACCTCTTTTCTCTCGACTTAGTTCCAAATCAAATCGTACACGCTTCCCACGAAGTATTCGGTGCACTTTGAGGACAAGGGGCTGCACACGAATTCGACAATTTGTAAAATGGCACAACACCTCGAAAACAATCCCATGAAGTCCAATGTCATTTCTAAATGGCGAAGACAATATTGTAAAGCTTTTCAGCACTCCATTTACTCTTTCGATAGTAATTCGAATAGCAGAGATTGCCCTGTTGAAAAGTTCTTCGGCTTTACCCGTCGTCCCCTTGAATGGTGTCGTCAAAAATTCACGATAGGCCTTGCCACAATATCCTTTATCCGCTAAACCCATTTCTCCAGGACGACGCTTCAACTTGTCCAGCAGACCGCAGTTTGCAAAAATCCAGTTATCGGCGTGACTGGGGATACCTCCACTGAGCCAAACTATACGTCCACTGTGTATTTGGGTTGCCACTTGGGAACAAAATGGGTCAGGAAGCTCGAAAAAGTGGAATAAGGATAGAAAACTGGTGGAACGCACATTCATATTTCAAACTCGCCATCTGCTGCTTTCCGCTCCATGTGAACTGACGTATATCCATATCACACGGGCTCTGTAGTTGGCACTCAGTTACGTCTACAGAAAAAGTATGAAGCGGGAACAGACCCTTGGTTGGAACGAAATCTTTAAGACGGTCACTCCAGTGAATCTGTTTGAATATTAGCATGAAAAAGTAGACTAAGCGGAGCAAAATATGTATTGTAACAGTTGTAAACAACGTACCTCGTCCATAGTTTCGTGACAGACCCATAAAGCATGGTTTCTGTGTTTTCGCCATGTATCAGGCGCTACGCCCCATACCGCTGAAGATGCGTCATCAGAGTCATAACATTTGAACCAATAAAGTAGCCACAACAAATGAACAGGCTTTAAAGACTCAGTGCGGAATGCAAAAGAAAGTTTTGACCAAATATCTTCCACCACGGCTACACTCAAACCAAACAAGGCACTGAAGCGTCTGTCGTTGATGGAGCCCTTCCAATGCCTCGAGGCAAGCGATTTCCAGTCAATTTTAGGTTTCATGGGTGCAAGTCCGACTGAAAGAGGAACAGCCAATTCTGCTAAAAAGAAAAAGAAAAAAAAAAATACGCTTTTGGAAGTGCAAAAACTCACGACCTCTTTTCTGGTCCACACGTACACTCTAAGTCCCAATAAAAGCGTATTTTGGAAAAGCAGTCGCATTTGTCATCTAATATATTCCATCTTATCCGAATATGAATAGGAGGAAGCTTGAAAAATCAGTGAAAAAGAGAGAGTAATTCGAAATATACGCTTTTTTTCGCACTTTCAACCCTGTTTTGTAGGCTTCAATGACAACTCAATCCGAGTTTTTGGCGTATATTGGGTAAAAAACGGTTCCTAGTATTCAATATACGCTTGTTTATTGCTTTACAGAGTTTCAGAAGGACGAGAAACGCGTCTGAAAGAGCGAAGAAACGAGTATTTTCGACGAAAAATTTTTTTTTCGTTTTCTTCTTCACCTTTTTTCAATCCTGAAATCAGTCTCCTCCTCACTTGACTACTATCAACATGGGTCGTGCCAAGTGGACATCTCACCCTGAACACGTCTTAGAGCTGCTCAAGCTTTATCATGCCAACAACGAACTTACAGCAGAAGAAGCGATCCAACAGTCCCCTTGCCTTGCCAACTTCTATGACCGAGGCCAAGTCAACTCAAAACTTCAGAGTATCAAAAAGGATCCTCAAGGTGTGGAGAAGTCTCTTTTGGCGAAGAAATTGAAGAGAGACAAGAAGAAACGTGCTGACGAGGTGTTTGAGAAAAGAAAGCGAAGAGGAAGCGAAAAGTTGGCGAAAAGGCTAAGTGCGAGTGACGTCGAAGAGGTGAAGCGCAAGAGAAGAAAGAGGAAGGACAAAAAACACAAAAAGAAATACGATTCATTTTCGTCTTCTTCCAGCTCCTCCTCTTCCTCCTCTTCTTCCTCCAGCTCCTCCTCTTCATCTTCTGGGGACCTATCTGGAGACTCTACTGATGAGTCGACGGAGGAACCACCGAAGAAGAAGTTTTGTAAGATTGGTATCGACAATATTCTGTCTCCAAGTGCAAGAATGTTTGCAACCGTGTCATCTCCTTCAAGTGCCCTTCCGAATTTTTTGCCACCGCCACCACAAATCCCGACCCTTGCTGGAATCAAAATCTTGGAAGGAGGAAACACCTGCTTCCACGTGGAGTGGCTTGCCTCTTTTGGTTCACGTTTCCTCTTGATCTCAAACTTACCACGGAACGCAGAATTAGCTGCCTTCTTTCCCAAAGAACACCTTGGAGCGGTTTTGAAGGTACAAATCAAGGTCAGTAACCAGGATACTCGCAGTTTAATTTGGGATAGATTTTCCGCGGCTGCTCCATACAACAAGTGGCAATTTGATCGCGTAGAAGATTATAAGATGACCATCCTTATAGATTTGCCCAGCGATGTTCGTGGAAACCCTCCTGGAGTCGAGAAAGACATCGCTGGTGGTGGATTTTGTCTCCTCCGCTTCTCATCAACTTCACCGACTCCAGAAAAGCAAAAAGATGATGGAGATTACATGATACAATGAGTCTTAGACTTTTGGAAGGTCTGAACTCGAGTGATGGCAAATAAAGAGTGAAATTGAAAAGATTTAAATGATCCTGAACTTTTGGAGATTTCGCAAATTTCCGGGAAGTTTCCATTTTAGGTCAAGTGGGGCAAAATTTGTTTTCATTTTTTGGGAGAAGGGAAATGAGAAGAAATAAATTTCATTCGTTGATGAACATCTCATGGATACAGATGCAGTTCCAGCGATAAGAAAAGCGTATGAGGAGCGCCGAGATCGCCTGAAGGTAAGTACAAGTGCGAAAGAGTCCTTTGCAACGAATAGGGAGACACA
>JAEUSG010000493.1 GCA_016788315.1 Fibrobacterota bacterium
AATCTTTCAGCAAAGCCATAGACTTCTGATTTCCAGTACGTTCCAGTATTCTAGTTGCAAGTGCTTTCCAATTTTGAACTTTCTCTAACTCTCCCGTCATTTTATGATGCCTCATTAATACAAGGAGCGGATAGACATAACCAACATCTGTAGAAAAACTTACTGAATTTTGCTTCCCATCGTACCAGTCATAATAAAGGTAATCCAACCGATAGCGTGTTTCAAAGTTTCTGCGTAGAAGAGCGATATTATCGATTGGTTTAACAGCGAAAACAGATGTAACCCCAATATTATACAGATTATTTTCGATAGCCTCTATATTGTTAATCGTATTAGAAAAATTTATCTGCAGATCAACATTTTGTCTTTTAATTTTTTCGCTTAGCTTTACCAGAAATACAGTAGGATCCTGCGTGTCTGGTAATTCCTGAAGAGAAAGAATAATCTTAGTCAACTTCAATTTTTCCAACATATAAGACTTGTTTTTGAAAATCATATATCTATTTAAAACGACAACATCTTCCCTGATACCCAAAGCATTTTGTAAAACCCATAAAGGATATGTATCGTTATCACCATTTGTAAACAAGATGGAATTTTTATCACACGAAACTAATAGATTGTAACAAAAATCAAACGTTCTGGATTCTATCAGTTTACTCTGATATATTCGTTTGCATACGTCCTTGATATCAGCTCCTGATACTTCAAGCAACCAAATTGCAGATTCCAGCAACTCAATAGACATCGGAAAGGCTGAAATAGCCTCTTTAACCAGAGCCAGATCCACACGGTCTAATGACATATTGAAAAGGCGGACGTAGTAAACATTGCTTGAGTTTGAACAATTCTTAACCATATCTCTGACTATACTGGACAAAACAGCATTCTTATCTTTACCAAACTTTAAAATTCCCTCATTGGTAAAATTAGTGTATCGTACGGCAAAGTAATAATTTCGCCAGGCTTTGTCGTCCTTGGGATTAGCATCAACCTGCTTTTGCCAGAGTTCGGCTTGTTTGGCATACCAATCGCTGCTTTTTGGCTCTTTTGTGATTGGCTTTACTTCTTCCAGCTGGATTGTTTGTCCAATTGTAAAAGAGAAAAGGAAACAAATCATTATTGCAAATACGCTCAATCGAGTCATAGTAGTCTCCATTATAGTAGTGGTAAACAATATTTAAAACATGAAGCTTCATAACTGTATACACTTAAATCTATAAAACCTTCATTTATTTGTTATATCTTCTAATTTGGTTGCAAAGTCGTTAGTTAGGCTATTTTAATAAGTGTAAGTTTTCAACAAATCAATTGCCAATTTTCCTGACAACCGACAAAACCAACAACCACCTTATCTTTAGGTATATCAAAGCATTACAGCAATAAATGTTTCCGGCATCCCCTTTGCAATAAGCTATTATTGTAAGTCAAAAAAGGGGAAAAAATGAGCAAGTTTTCAAACAATCTACGCTGTTTTGTATTTAGTATCGCTCTCTTAATCACGTCAAGCTACTCACTAGAATGGATAATTGGCAATAAGACAATTTCATCTACTGCTGCAGCAATTTCGGGCAATTATGCATACGTAGCAGATGGTGACTCAGGCTTCAAAGTTGTCGATATTAGCAACTTAACTGATATGAAAGTTCTTGGTAAAGTAAATACTCCTGGGAAAGCAATCAATATAACGCTATCAGGAAACCTTGCTTTCGTTGCAGACAGTCTTGAGGGTATACAAATTATTGATATAGCCACACCATCTGCTCCAAAGATTATCTCAAGCTATAACACTCCTGGTGCGGCTAACAGTATTGTGATTAAAAGCAATCTAGCATATGTAGCAGACGAAAACGCAGGTCTTGTAATCCTGGATATTACCAATCCGGCAAGTCCATCACTCGTAAGTACCTTTAACACAGGTGCTTCAGCGAAAGGTTTGTCAATATCAGGTAATTACGCATATGTCACCTCCTTTACCGCTGGAGTAAAAGTTATTGACATAACTACACCTTCAGCACCGGTGCTTGCGAATTCTGTATACATTCAAGGATTAGCAATGGACATTGCAATTTCTGGTAGTTATGCATATGTAGCATCGTATAATGAAGGGCTTCAAGTATTAGATATAAGTACTCCGACAGATGTTAAACGCTTACGTCGCTTGTATATAAATGGTTGGCCTGTTAAAGTGTTAATTGACAGCAATAGAGCTTATGTGACTGACATGATGTATGGCTGCCATATAATTGATATTAGTCAGCCAACCGCACTCAAAATTATAGAAAGTTTTTCACCTGTCGGCTGGTCAACAAGTATTGCAAAACAGGGAAACATATTATTTCTCTCTGAACAGACTAATGGATTGGCAGTCATTGATCTAAGCAAATCATCAAACACGAAAGTAACTGGCAGTTTTTCAAATTCAACTTCCTATTCAATTAACATTGCAATAGCTGGAAATATTGCCTGCATATCGGACGGTAAAAACGGACTTCAAATAGTCGATATTAGTAATGCTTCAAGCCCTATCTCCAAGGGTTTTTTTAACCAAGGAGGATTTGTTGTCCATGTTTGCATAAAAGATAATTACGCAGTTGTAGTTGATTATATGAATGGCATGTTCATTGTTGACATCTCTGACCCATCAAATCCTGTGCTTAAGGGTACCTACACTTGTCGTAATGCTGAATATGTTGCGACACAGGGTAACTTCGCATACCTGCTTACCTATGATGAGGGATTACTTGTATTGGACATCAGCGATCCTGCATCGCCAAAACTTGTTGGCGGTTATGGTACACCCGGTTCTCCCTCAAGCATTACGCTTGTGGATAGTATTGCTTATATGGCATGCCGTGATGCCGGTTTGCAAATACTGAATATCAAAACACCATCTGATCCAAGAATAATCGGCAGTTACAATACCAACGGGAGTGCAACACACGCAATAATCAGTGGGAAATATGCATATCTTGCTGACGGTTCTTTAGGTCTGAAAATACTTGACATATCAACGTCTTCAACCCCTATCTTAGTCAACACTTTTGATACTCCTGGCTTTTGTTACTACTCAGAAATAATAGGTAAAAACCTCTTTATATCGGACAGGTGTAGTAGAATGCCCGTTCTGGACATTTCAAATCCAGCTGACATAAAACCGCTTGCGCAATTCTATTTCCCGTCTACCACTTCAGAGATTACGCATAACGGAGGATACTTATACGTTGCAAATTCAAATGCAGGTATGAAGATTGTGAATATCTATGACATAATTGCAACAGAGATAAGTACTGCTCTCCAAACCTCGAAAATTCCAGGGCTAAGAGCTTTTCCAAACCCCTTTAACCGTGTACTATCAATTGAACTGGGTGGAACATATTCGTCAACTGCAACACTGGAAATTATCGATATAAATGGCAAACTGATAAAGAGGTATGATGCTATAAATAATAACCGTCTAAAATGGGACGCGAAGGGGGTGGTGCCAGGATGTTATCTAGCCAAATTAAAGGCGGATGGGGTATTGCACACTGCAAAGATTATTTTGATTGATTAGCCTACAGTCTAATTGACAGGTTAGTTGGCACGTCGATCTTGACCTATAAATGTATCTTGTTGAGCTACAATGGATTAGCACCCAATGGCAGTTTGGCTTTAGCTTTGCGTAATAGTTTAGTATAAACAAAGGGGGTTCTATGAAAAAGTTAGAAAGAAGTATCAAAATCACACTAGCAGTACTCTACACTGCCGGAACGCTTCTGGCAGTAACGGCTAGCGATCCAGTTCTCATGCATCCCACAAAAACTCCACCACCTAGCTCTGCAGAATTTGGAAATTGGTCATACACTAATCTTGGTATTCCGAAAGTGGACACGCTGCTCAAGAATACCATTTTGACACAGTCGCTGCTTATCAACAGTTCCGACAATTGGGTATCAATTGGCACAATCGGAAGATTTGTATTCGACGCTGATGGTCGTCTATTGAGTAATTCAACACCAAAAGATACCAATGAATTCACCTATAACGGTTCACATGCAGAAAAACGTTCAACAAAATATGTCGTGAGAGCTGATTCTTCAATTGACATAGTAAACAATATATCCCGTGATTCAACCT
>JAEUSG010000499.1 GCA_016788315.1 Fibrobacterota bacterium
TAGATTCGATATTGCCACCAAACTTTGTGATTTTAATATCACCTGAGTCGGCTGTTCGTCCGATAAACTGCTTAAGAAACCAGTCATCTAGCAGCTGATCGCCAAGTCCAGGTGTTTCCGTATGCGATAGGACAGTTGATCCGATAATCCTACCTGTAGAGTCTATGCCAACCAATATGCTGATAGGACCACCGTAGCCAATAGTAGAAACGTTTTCAACAACCTGCACAACAGTTCGCCCTTGTCCGTTTTTAGCGTCTATAAATCTCACTGTCTTTTCAACACCCGTTTCGCGATCTTTTACTTTTTTATAAACACAGATCGAATCTGGATTTGATGATATTGAGACATCGGTAAACTGCCCTTTTATAACCCTATCCATCACAGCCTTCAACGCCTCTTTTTGCTTGTTTGCTTCGATAATTTTACTGGTTTTACTATTAACAAAAGCAAGAAAACCGGCAGCTGCTCCGCATAACAGGGCCATGGTAATTATAAATCTAATAATACTCATTTTTTAATACCTTTGGTTGTCGGCTTTGTTGGGCAAAGACGATCAATGGCCGGTGTAAGAGCATTCATAAAAAGTATCGCAAAAGAGACACCTTCAGGATAACTTCCGAAAAGGCGGATAGCTGCAGAAATAAGACCACAGCCGGCGCCAAAGATAATCTGCCCTTTTTTAGTTATAGGGCTTGAGACCATATCTGTTGCCATAAAGAAAGCACCGAGAATAAGACCGCCTGTAAGAACATGAAATAGCGGATCGGCATACTGTGTCGGATCGAGTCGCCACAAAATTGCTATTGGTGCGGCAAACGCTACTATAAATGAAAATGGTGTGTGCCAGCTGATATATCCACGAATAAATAAAAAGAGAGCACCGAGTAAAAGGGCTAAAGCGCTAATTTCTCCAAGAGAACCGCCAATGTAACCCATTGCGCATCTGTAATGGTCAAACAGAGCAGTGTTCTGTAGTGCGCCAAGGCCATCAGTTTTTAGTATTGTCAATGGTGTGGCGCCGGTTTCGGTGTCTGCCATGAATCGGTGTTTTGCGAAGGTGCTCATTTGGGCTGGCCATGCAATAAGAAGGAAGACACGAGCAACTAGTGCGGGGTTGAATGGGTTACTGCCTATGCCTCCGAAAATGTGTTTACCAAGCAGCATAGCCACCAGACCGCCAACTATAGCCAGCCAGAAAGGGGCGCTTGGCGGCAGGTTCATTGCAAGTAATATGCCGGTAACGACCGCAGACAGGTCAGAGATTCTGCCTGCATTGCCGAAAGCCTTTATAAAAAGCCAATCGAAGAAAACACAGGATGCAATTGACACAAGCATGATGACAAGAGAAGGCATGCCGAACATATAAATACCGAAGAGCGATGCCGGCAGCAGAGCCAACGCCACAGTCCCCATTATTTCCGTTACGCCATCCCTGCGCCCAATGTGCGGAGCAGCATCTATCTGCGGGAATGATATTTTATTTTCAGCCATTAAACTTCACTTTCCCTAATCGGATGTGATGGACAAGCGGTATGCGTGACGGGCAACTGTAAGCACAGGAACCACATTCCATACAATCTTTTCCATGTCCATATGTAAATAACTCTTTGTTATTTAGGCGGGATGCCATGCCAAGAAGTGTCGGGTTAAGAAAAATTGGGCAAGCCTGCACACAGCTTCCACACTTAATGCATGGTGATTGTGTAAATCGCTTTGCCTCTTTTTCGGAAAGGAATAATACACCTGATGTACTTTTAGAAACAGGAGTATCCATGTCTGAAACTGCTATCCCCATCATCGGGCCACCCATAATAATTTTAGATGGTGTAGCTCGGATTCCGCATATTTCAGCAAGATGTTTAATTTGAGTGCCATTGCGTACAATGAGGTTCTTTGGATTTGCAACAGCACCGCCGGCAACTGTAAGAATTCTTTCATAGAGAGGTTTACCGTGGTATACTGCGTCGTATATTGCTACACATGTTGAAACATTGTGCACAACGACACCGATATCCATTGGAAGTCCCGGTTTTGCAGGAACAACTCTGCCTGTAAGCGCCTCAATAAGCTGGCGTTCACCACCCTGTGGGTAGCGTGTTTTTGTAACACAAACCTTAATGTCATTATCGATGTCGGCAGCATGTCTGACTATGTCAATTGTTTCCTCTTTGTTGTCTTCAATGCCGATAAGGACTTTGTGAACATTTAAAACCTTTTTCAGTGTTTTAATTCCATCGATTAAGGCCTCTGTTCTTTCAACCATCAGGC
>JAEUSG010000534.1 GCA_016788315.1 Fibrobacterota bacterium
CGGGCGAAATCAAGGATGCCAATATTTCAGCGTGTCAATACTACGGATGGTCTTATTCAGAACTATGCGGCAAAAATCTATCTGAAATAAACACACTCTCCAAGGAAGCCATTAAGACAGAGCTTGAAATTGCCGCAAAAGAGAGCCAAAATCATTTTTATTTTAAGCACCGGTTAGCAAGCGGAGATATAAGGGATGTAGAAATATTTACCAGCTTTTATAAATCCGATGATTTAAAACTCATTTTAAGTATCATTCATGATATCACAGCCCAAAAGCAGGCGGAAGAGGTGGTTCGTCAGAATGAAGCCCGGTTCCGCAGCTTTATTGAGCAAGCACCTATTCCAATCGGAGTCTGGAAACTTGAAGGGACTTGCCTGTATGCAAACAGGAAATACTTAGAAACTCTGGGCATGAATAGCATCGAGGAGATTGTCGGGCGTCCCGCCACTGATTTCTTTGCCTCGCAGTTTCGCGAAGAGAGCAAAGAGCGAACCCGTCGTCGGATGCAGGGGCTTCCTGTAGCTACCGAATATGAATCGGTAGCCCTCCGAGCAGATGGCACACACTTTCCCGTGCTTCTGTCTGTTGCGCCTATTCAACTTTCGGATAAAACAGTGAGTATTGCGTTTATGACCGACATCACCGAGCGCAAACGGCAAGAGGCGGTTTTGCAAGAGAGCGAGCAGCGATATCGGCAGTTATTCGATGCTAGTCCTGACGGTGTCGTACTTATCGGGCCTGATGGGCTCATTGTGCGTGCAAATATTGCTCAGGCACGGATGTATGGCTATGACACTCCTGAAGACCTGCACGGGATTTATGCACCGCAGTTGGTTGCACCATCCTGTCGGGACTATTCAGCGCAAATCATGCAACGCCGCTTAAATGGCGAAGAAATTCTCCCGATTGAATATGTAGTACTACGTAAAGATGGAACTACGTTCAGGGCGGAAATATCAGCAACGATTTTGCGGAATGGGGACAGGACTGTTTCGGGGTACATCTGCGTCACCCACGATATTACATCACAAATCCAAGCGAATGAGGCATTGCGGGAGAGCGAAGAAAAACTTCGGGCTCTTTTTGATAATTCTAAAGACGCGATTGGCATTTCAAAAGACGGTATTGCGGTAATGGTAAATAACGCCTATCTGGAAATGTTCGGTTACGCAAACATGGATGAAATAACAGGAAAGTCATTGCTGAATCAATTGTCCCCGAAGGAACATGACCGTATTAAAAGCTATATCACATTGAGAAATGCTGGTCAGGATGCGCCAAAGTGCTATGAAGCAATTGGTATACGGAAGAATGGCACTGAATTTCCATTAGAATTGAATGTTGGTGCATTTGTTTTGCATGGTGAAATGTTTTCTGTGGGCAATATTCGGGATATTTCCGAACGCAAGCGAACAGAGGAAATGTTGAAAGAAAGCAGCGATAGGCTTGAATTAGCAACCGCATCAGCCCAATTAGGCATCTGGGATTGGGACATAGCCAACAACAAGATGTTGTGGAATGACCAAATGTTTCGTCTTTATGGTATCGCCGAAAAGCCGGCATCGTATGGTGTCGAAATATGGAAAAGCGGGCTTCATCCAGACGATATTGCTTATGCATGGGAAGCATGCCAAGCAGCCATACAAGACGACAAAAAATATGATATTGAATTTCGCGTCAAGCACTCAAGCGGAGCAGTTCGAATCATTAAGGCCGATGGTGTTGTTTTGCGAGGCAATAGTGGCCAAGCTGTCCGCATGCTTGGCATTAACCGTGATATAACCGACCATAAAACTCTTGAACAAGAACGCATGAAATACGAACAACAACTTCAGCAAAGCCAGAAACTCGAATCTCTTGGTGTTCTTGCAGGTGGAATTGCCCATGATTTTAACAATATCTTATCAATGATATTTGGCTATGTTGAAATGGCTATCCGGAAATCAAACGAGGATACCGTTAAAAATGCTCTCAACAAATCTCTTACCGCTATGGATCGTGTTCGTGCACTTACCGGTCAGTTACTTACCTTCGCCAAGGGTGGTGTCCCTGTTCGAAAAATTGACGCGCTATTTCCCTTTGTGCAGGAAACCACAAGGTTTGCCCTTTCAGGTGCTAATGTTGTGCCTCGCTTTGATGTCGCACAGAATCTCTGGTCTGCCAATTATGACCAAAACCAATTGGGTCAGGTCGTCGACAATATTGTCATCAATGCAAATCAGGCAATGCCCATGGGTGGAATCATTGAAATAACGGCAAGAAATGTTGTTCTGAAAGACAAAGAGCATGTGGCTTTACCCAAAGGCAATTATGTCAGAATCTCGATAAAAGATTACGGTACTGGTATTCCCAAAGAGATGCTTCCTCGTATTTTCGACCCTTTTTTTACCACTAAAATAAAAGGTCACGGACTTGGCCTTGCCACCTGCTATTCAATTATTAATCGTCATGACGGTTGTATCGACATAGATTCCGAACTTGGTAAAGGCAGTACTTTTCATATTTATCTACCAGCAGCGGATGGTTCAATTTTGCCCACACAAAAAAATGGTGCCAGGCTCGGTAAAGGGAGCGGTACTTTTTTGGTAATGGACGATGAGGAAAATATTCTTGAAATCACCAAAGACATGCTCGAATTTCTTGGATACACGGTTATATGTAAAACAGACGGCAGAGCCATTGTCGATTTCATTGCCGGGGAGTTAAAAGCCAACCGGTCGATTGCTGGAATAATTCTGGATATTACCATTCCCGGTGGCATGGGTGGTAAAGAGGCCGTTAAGGAAATTAGAAAGCTATGCCCAGAAACACCCCTATTTGTTGCCAGCGGATATGCCGAAGATCCAGTCATGGCTAATCCAAAAGAACACGGATTCACCGCAAGTATCTGCAAACCGTTTAACATGAACGGGCTTACTGAAATGTTAGGCGAACGCTTAACGAACTAGAAATAAACCCAGGCGACAGTTACTGTGCGCGGAGAACATAGGCTATAAGTGTTTTTAGTAACGCTTAGTATGTCGTTTTAATGAAGTGCCAAGTTTACTATTTGGTGATGAAATCATCCGGAATACCGACGAGATATATTTTCTTGATAGTTTGAGGTGGGTTGTTGAAACAGACAAACGAAGGGCTATTTGTCTTCTCTAATTCTTAAAAACGAGCAGAATCGAAAACCTCCAGATGGAAATCGGTGGCTATATTTACATTCACAAATAATCTGCACTTCTGGATTCTTCGTAAAAACCTGATAAAAGTAACGCCTTTCGTCGTCAGACATTCCATAGATGTTCGCCACCTTGCTTAATGTCTTTGTGTGATCATCGTACAAACAACCTTTCAGCGACCCAACCATTTCCTTTCCAGAATATCGACCTCCTGCTGGATAAAAGCCAGTAACAGTTAGATCGATAGTATTTACCCCCTTTTTCCTTAACCAGAAGCTTTCAGAATATGATTTCCGAAGGTCTTTGACAACAATTCCCTCACCATTTTCTGATAAAATCTGTTGAAAGGCTTTTGTGATATCGGCTTCCTGTAATCGCTTTACATATTTGATATGATCCGCCAGCCCATCAAATTCAAAAAAGAAATTGATTCTATCAGCCAAAGATAATTTGTGCACCGCTTGCCCATCATACCAAAGGACATCAAAGACTTGATAAATAGGCTTCCCAATTTCATCAATAATTCTATTCGCTCGTTCAGGGGAAGAGCCTATGATTTTCTGAATATTTCCCAGTTCTTCTCGTTTGGAATCTGTCTTTAAAATAAGTTCTCCGTCTAACATCGTATTAACGGGGAGTAACAGCATTTCTTCTTTGAGATAAAGTAACTTTGCAGTAATGTCTCGCTGCGAACGGGTATAAAAATGGACGCCGGAATCGTCTGATATTGCTATCAAACGGATTCCGTCGTATTTTGGTTCAATTCTGTAATTTTCTTTTACCTGCTGAAAAAGATGCTCTGAATAATCTATAGGATGAGCCAGTTTCGGTAAAAACAAGTCCATTTCCTTATTATTACGAATTATTCAGAGATATCTATATGCCTTTTCCGTGAGGTTCTAGTGCTTATAATACCATTTCTATGTCTTTCTCTGGCTTTTTCTTAAAATAAAATAAGCCGAACATCATTCCAGACATGAACTGATAGAACTGTGATCGTACTATGTCAGAATCGCTGTCCAAATACTCTTTTACAATACATTTTGACAAATGATCATCATTCAAAGCTGCAAAGAAATGGTCAATCGCCTGCTTTAAAAGAAGCTCATATTCTGCACAACTCAATGTTGTCTTTGATCCCTTTAAACCCGAATCAAGCACATAGGCCCGCTTTTCCCAAATCTTATCAAACAGCTTACGAGCATCCGGCAAGTCAATTTCGGTGACATCCGGTACATTGATAGTATCAAGATCTAATGCAGAACCCATAGAACACTCCTTTACTTTAAGTTTAAATTGCGCTATAATGACACAAACATCTGTCATTTTAATAAATATTATGATACCTTTTTCGCGAGATCCTTAAGCCTGGCTTATGTGACAAAGTCCTATTTTATCGGCTAAGTTTAATCCTTTTACTTAAAGGAGGAAGGCCATGCTGAAGCACATCCATATCATCAGAGTAAACTTTGAACTCTTGTACAGGTTGTATACCCATAATGTCACGATAATCATCAATGGTCTCGTAAAAGAACTCAAATGTGTATTTTCGTTGATAATCCACAACATATCTTTCTTGGGTTCTGTCGTTCTCTACTATGCGATAATCTTCGAT
>JAEUSG010000568.1 GCA_016788315.1 Fibrobacterota bacterium
CAATCTCCCTTTGAAAGTTAATGCCGCTGGTGTTATTCCTGTAATTTTTGCATCTTCTATTCTCTTCGTTCCTGCCACGATAGCCCAGTTCATGCCTAATGTTGAGTGGGTACAGAGTGTCAGCTTGATGTTCGGCCCCGGAAAGATTCTCTATAATATTTTCTTCTCTCTTTTCATTATCTTCTTTGCTTATTTCTATACAGCAATTATTTTCAATCCCGTGGATATAGCTGATAATCTAAAAAAGAGCGGTGGTTTTATACCTGGAATTAGACCTGGCAAGCATACTGCTGAATTTCTCGATAGAATTTTGACGAGAATTACGCTGCCAGGTGCTATGTTTTTAGCTTTTATTTCTGTAGCCCCCTTTGCACTTATGGAATCTATGAATGTTTCCTTCTTTCTTGGTGGTACGAGTATGCTCATTGTTGTAGGTGTAGCACTTGATACAATTACGCAGCTTGAGTCGCATCTTATGATGCGTCATTATGATGGTTTTGTTAAGAAGGGGAAAATCCGCGGTCGTCGCGGATAGTGTTCTTTTAAATAACGGATGATCAATCTCTATTCACATAGTGAGATTGAAAGGATCAGAGCTTCCTGCAGTATAGTGCATGATGTCTTGGATATGATTGGTGCTGAAATCAGGCCCGGTGTAACTACTGGTGACTTGGATAAAAAAATACATCAATTTATTAGGACAAGAGGCGCTCAGCCTGCTTTTCTTGGATACCGAGGTTTTCCAGCTTCAGCCTGTGTTTCGATAAACGAACAGGTAGTTCATGGAATACCAGGTAAGAGGAAAATAAAGAGCGGTGATTTGGTTTCAATCGACGTGGGTGTGGTTCTTGACGGTTTTTTCGGTGATGGCGCCAGGACTTATAGTGTTGGTGGCATGAACAATGACCAGAAACGTCTTGTTAATGCAACAGAGTGTGCACTTCAGAAAGCCATTGATATTGCTGTTGTAGGGAATAGAATATCAGACCTCTCGGCTATCATAGAAGACACAGTAAATGAAGCTGGCTGTCAAGCAGTAAGAGATTTGGTAGGGCATGGAATAGGCAGGCAACTCCATGAGGATCCACAGGTTCCTAACTACCGTTCTAATGAACGAGATAGTATCATCCGAAATGGTATGGTGTTTGCGATAGAACCGATGATAAATCTTGGAACTTGGGAAGTTGAGACTTTGGGTGATGGATGGACGGTTGTTACTGCGGATGGCAGGCAATCAGCACATTTTGAACATACAGTGGCTATAGTAAACGGCTCGGCGGTAATTTTGACAGCGGGTAAGTAAAAAAAATGGCGAAGGAAGAACCAATTTCGATGGAAGGTGTAGTTCTGGAGGCACTCCCGAACGCAAGCTTCACAGTACAGTTGAGCAACGGTCATAAAATTTTGGGGCATATATCTGGAAAAATGAGAATGCACTATATAAGGATACTGCCCGGCGACAAAGTGATGGTTGAATTGTCACCTTATGACCTTACAAGAGGTCGTATAATTTATAGGCAGAAATAAGAAGTAAATTGTAAATAAACGCTAAGGATGGGAACGGTATGAAAGTTCAGGCATCGGTAAAAAAGATTTGCGATAATTGCAAGGTTGTACGCCGCAAAAGCAAGGTGTATATAATCTGCAAAAAGAATCCAAAACATAAACAGAGACAGGGATAAGGAGGTTCAGTTTGGCGCGCATTGCAGGTGTTGATATACCAAATAATAAGCGGTCTGAAATTGGCTTGACCTATATTCACGGTATCGGCAAAACGAGATCCCGTAAAATACTGTCAGCTTCAAATATAGACTTTAACAAACGTGTTGCTGACTTGACTGAAGATGAACTTACATCTATCAGAAAAATAATTGAGTCTGAGTTTCCGGTAGAGGGTGCTTTACGCACCGAGCGAATGATGAATATCAAGCGTCTCATTGAAATCGGAGCATACAGAGGTTTAAGGCATCGTCGTGGTCTTCCAGTTAATGGGCAGCGTACAAAAACCAACGCCCGAACACGTAAGGGGCCTAGAAAAACAATTGCAAATAAGAAAAAGGCAGTATAATAGGAGTTTATTGATCAATGTCAGAAAAAACAGCTGTTGTCAAAAAAGTCAAGAAGAAGGCTGATGCTGTAGGAGTCGCAAGCATCAGGGCTACATTCAATAATACAATTGTTGCTTTCACAAATCTTAAGGGTGATGTGATTGCATGGGCCTCTTCCGGAAAAGCCGGTTTTAAGGGTTCAAGAAAGAGTATGCCATATGCTGCGACAGTAGCGGCGGATATAGCTGCAAAAGCAGCTTTCGATTCCGGCGTTAAACGAGTTGATGTACGGATTCACGGTGGCGGCGCCGGCAGAGAATCGGCTGTAAGAGCAATCAGAGCAGCGGGTATTGAAGTTTCATCTATTAGGGATCTGACTGCTATTCCGCATAACGGGTGCCGCAGACCGAAGAGAAGGAGAGTTTAATTTATGAGTACGTTAAATGGTGCAAAGTGCAAACTTTGCAGACGTGAAGGAATGAAGCTCATGCTCAAAGGTGAGCGCTGTTATCTTGATAAATGCGCTATTGAGACGCGCAACTATGCTCCTGGTCAGCATGGCGCTAATGCGCGCCGTAAGAAGATGGTCGGCGGCAGTTATTCCGAACAGATGCGAGAAAAGCAGAAAATTAAGCGTATTTACGGAATGCGTGAGACTCAGTTCCGCAATTTCTTCGTAAAAGCTACTCAGATGAAAGGTGTTACAGGTGAAGTGTTTCTTCAGCTGCTCGAACGCCGTCTTGATAATATAGTATATAGGATGGGATTTGCTCCTTCCCGGGTAACGGCCCGTCAGCTGGTTCGTCATGGCCATTTTTCAGTTAATGGAAAAAAGGTTGATGTACCGTCTTATCAGGTAAACGTTGGCGATTCTGTCAGCGTTTGTGAAAAGAGCAAAAAAGTAGAGATAGTTCAGTCCGCATTAAAGTCCGCACGCCGGGGCACAATGCCGGATTGGCTTAATGTAGATAAAGTGAATCTGACAGGATCGATAGTTTCACTGCCTCTAAGAGATCAGATTTCAACTCCTGTTAATGAACAGTTAGTAGTTGAATTGTATTCAAAGTAAGATTAACGCACGGAGAAATAGTTCATTATGAAATGGAAAAACCTCCAGGTTCCTAAGGGGTATGTTAAGGACGAATCCAGCAGTTCGAAGGATAACTTCGGTAAGTTTGTTGTTGAGCCGCTAGAGCGCGGTTTCGGCGTGACTGTCGGTAATGCAATGAGAAGAACCCTCCTCTCTTCGCTTACGGGCGCTGCAGTTACTCATGTCCGTTTTAAGAATGTTGTTCATGAGTTTACGACTATTCCTGGTGTTGCCAAGGAAGATGTTGCTGAGATTATTTTGAATCTCAAAAAACTTCGCTTCAATCTGAAGATTGATGAGCCGGTTGTCATGAAGCTTGATGTTCAGGGCGAAGGTGCTGTTCTTGCAGATAATTTTGAAGAGAATCCTGATTGTGAAATACTGAACAAAGACCAGCATGTCTGCACGATCAATGAAGATGCTGATTTCGGTCTTGAAATTACTGTTTCGCCGGGACGTGGCTATAAAACTGCTGAACAGAACAAACGTGACACAGATCCTGTAGGCGTGATTCCAATTGATACTAATTTTTCACCTATCAAACGTGTAAGTTTTACTGTTGAAAATACACGCGTTGGACAGCGAATTGATTATGACCGTCTTATTATTGAAATAAGCACAGATGGCAGCATCACTCCTGAAGATTCTCTGGCTTATGCTGCAAAGCTTCTAAATAATCACTTTACAATTTTCGTAACTGTTGAGGGCGACCTCAAGGAAGCTGAAGACCTGAAAGTGGAAGACGCAGAAAAGAAGAGAATCAGAGAACTGCTTAAAATGCGTGTTGACGAACTTGAACTTTCTGTTCGCTCAAGCAACTGTTTGCGTATGGCCAACATCCATACAATTGAAGACTTGGTAAAGAATAAAGAGAGTGATATTCTCAAATACAAAAACTTTGGACGCAAGTCTCTCGTTGAATTGAATGAGATTCTTAACGGCATGGGATTGTCTTTCGGAATGGATATCGCTTCCTATAAGGATTAATTAAGAGGATACTACTAATATGCGCCATCAGAAAAGAGGTAGAAAACTCAGTCGTACTTCATCGCACCGTAAGGCGATGCTGGGTAATCTCGCAACATCATTGTTGCGCTACAACCGGGTTGAAACCGGACATGCAAAAGCTCTTGAAGTAAGAGGAGTTGTTGAAAGACTTATTACATATGCGAAAAAGGGTGACCTTCATTCGCGTAGGCTTGCTGCAACAACTATCAAAGATGCAGATGTATTAAAAAAGCTTTTCGCCGAGATTGCTCCGCAGTATAAAGAGCGAAACGGTGGTTATACAAGAGTTATGAAGAAAGGTTACAGAGTTGGCGATGCTGCTCCGACCTCAATTATTGAACTCGTTGGTCTTGCTCAGATGGAAAAAGAGGTAGTTGCTCCTGCTAAGAAGTCTCCTGAAGACAAAAAGAAGGGCGACAGTAAGTAATAAAATTTTGTAAATTTTACAAAGGGAAGCGCAGAATAACAAATTCTGTTGCTTCCTTTTCTGTTTTTATGACTTCAAGGAGCTGCTGATCTTCAACTTCTTCAAGTATCTTTTTGAATAGAGGTCCCGGTTTATATCCCATCTTTAGAAGGTCTTTGCCTGTAATCAACGGTGGGGGAGATATTTTCTCGGCGCCTAATTCATGGAGCTTAGTTTGAAGAATTTCTGTAATTTTCATGTCTCTGTGGCTTGACAGGCAATCAAGTTTGTGAAGTTCAAGCTCCATCGGAAAGGTTGGTTTTCGAATCAATTTCTTGAGCGTATTGACTCTCATGTTTGGAACATTCATGAAAGCCATATGATTATTGACTGCCTCAGTGACCGAATCAAGTAGGTTGCTTGATACTTTTAGTCGTTTTAAGATGCGTTCAGAAATGGTTTTACCAACAGTATTGTGATTGTTGAATCTTATTCTGTCGCTTGCTCTGTAGAAAGTGTCCGGCTTGCCTACGTCATGAAGCAGTATCGACCAAACCAATTCTTTAGTGCGCGGAATTTTCTGTTCGTCCATAATTTGGAGCATAAGCATTGTATGCTGCCAAACGTCACCTTCAGGATGAAATTCCGGAGGTTGTTCAACGCCTTTAAGCCGGAGAATCTCCGGTAGGATAATCTTCATTATTCCTGAATCTGATAAGAGTTCCATCGCCTTGTGAGGATTTGGTCCCATTAGCATTTTATCAAGTTCGTCTCTGATGCGCTCCGAGCTGACCTCAATAATTTGATGAGCCAATTTCTGCACGGCATTCCATGTCTCTGGCTCTATCTGTAAAGAGAACCTAGAGGCAAATCTTACTGCTCTCATCAGTCTTAGTTTGTCTTCAGTAAATCGACTTGTTGGATCACCAATGGTTCTAAGTATTTTGTTATTAAGATCTGATACTCCGTAAGTATAGTCGATTACTCTGTTGCTTCTGATGTCGTAAAGAAGGCCGTTTATTGTAAAATCTCTTCTTTCGACATCTTCTTTGGCAGAAACGAATCTTACAGATACTGGACGTCTACCGTCAATATAGCGGTCGTCAGACCGGAAAGTGGCTACTTCGAATGAGTCATCACCATCCATTACTAGAATAACACCGAAGCTGGCACCTATCGCGACAGTCCTTTTAAAGATTGCCTGAACCTGTTCAGGATGGGCAGACGTTGCGATGTCGTAGTCCGGGCATTCCACTCCCAATAGCTGATCGCGGACGCAACCACCTACAAGATAGGCCTCAAAACCAGCGTCGATAAGAGTGTTAATAATACGCTCAGCCTTGGCCCTCTTTTTGTCGGGTTTAAGCGGCGCATTCATGCATTAATCTTGGATTGCAGTAAGAATTCTGTTCTGCAGGTCAGCTTTTGCGACAGCGCCTACAATTTGAGCAACAACAGTTCCATTTTTGAATACAAGAATTGTAGGCAGCGTCATTACTCCGTATCTGCCCGCAATCTCAGGATCCTGTTCGACACTAAGTTTGCCGATGGTGATTTCCGACGCCATGTCGTTGCTTAAAGCTTCCAGTATAGGAAGCATGGCTTTGCAGGGACCGCACCAAGTTGCCCAAAAATCAACCGCAACTGGTTTTGCTGAACTGAGTACTTCGGTCTGAAAATTTGATGTTGTAAATTCTTTTACCATTTTATTACCCCGGATTTGTGTATTACGGATTGATTTCTATCAGCCGTTATTTATTATCAATAAAATAACTGCTGGAAGAACAAAAGTGAAGTCAATAACAGCATCGAATGTTGTTTCATCCTCAAGATTGCCGGTTTTTGATAGTCTATGGCAGCTGTATATCCATAAGGGCACTACCAGAAGGAGAAGGCTTTGTGCCGGCCAGATTGAAAAAAGAACAGCAGATATTATTATTAGCGTTATGAATAGCGTTGGTACCGCCGGGAATACTTTGTTGAATTTTTTACCCATTAGTATTGGCAGAGTCTCTCTGCCAACAATCATGTCACGTTGAATATCGTGTAGATCGTTGAACAGTGTACGAGTAAAGGCTGTTGCGAAGACAAAAAGAAAAGTTAGTAAAGATGACGGGGAGGGAAGAGTGAGCAATAGACTTTCCGGTGTAGCGGAGGTACAAATGATGCTCCATGCAAAAGCTATTCCGAGATCTTTTGACAAGGGAATGTCTTTTGGGCGCCTGTGACGCAGTAGAGGCAGACGATTTGGCGGAAAAATTTTAACATGATATAATAGTCCTGCGGCAGTAGCTGAAGCAAATAGAATGAAGAGAGCGGTATCCATGAAAAAGCTTAATGAAAGTGCTGAAAGACCTGTTATAATTAGCAATAATTGTGAGAGCTTTCTGTGTGCAAGAATGGGATCCGTCTGGAAAATTTCATCAAAACGATATGATTTGATGTGTGTTAGCCTGTTGAGTACATACATTGAGTGTATATAAAGGGCTGCTGCCGCAATGTGAATCGGGTTTGCAGGTAACCCCTGAAGTTTTTGCGCTGCAAAGGTCATAAATGCAGCACCTAAAGCGAGGTAGCCGTTGAAGGCTACAAATAAGCGCCAGAAAAGCATCGGGATTTTTAACGGTGTCGGACTATTTATCGCATCTATCTCTTTAAGACGTTCTGAGACCCTTTGTAGCAACCAGGAAGGCGTTGATGCTCCTGATACTATGGCTACCATTTTAGTCTCTTTAAAGAGCTCTGGGACGAGTTCCTTCTCGGTTTCAACGTGGAGTGATTTTGGACAAGCCGCCTTTGCAATTTCATACAGGCGGGTTGAATTTGCGCTGTTCTTTCCACCAACAACCACAACAACATCAGAAATCCGTGCAAGTCTCTCGACCTCTGTTTGTCTGTTGTCAGTTGCTCTGCAAATCGTGTCAAATACTTTAACGTCCGGGTATTTAGCTATGGCTCTCTCTTTTATTGTCTGCCAATCATTGAGGCTTTGAGTTGTCTGTGCTACGAGGCAAACCTTGTTCAAATCTTTAGGAAGATTATTGATGTCTTGTTCTTGCTGTATGAGGTAGCCACGTTCTCGTGCAAAACCTTCAAGGCCTACTACCTCTGCATGACCTTTGTCCCCGTAGATAAGAATTGTATAGCCGTTTTTATAATGTTCGTCTATGATTTTGTGTATTCGTAGAACGTGCGGACAAGTCGCGTCAATAATGTTCACCCCTTTTGCGGCAACGTCGGCCATTGTGTCTGGAGGGATACCATGTGTTCTTATGACAACCGTTGAAGCGGTGATATCGTTAACGGTTTTAACGGCTGTTACATTCATCTTGCCTAACAGGTCAATGGTCTGCGGGTTGTGAATAAGCGGCCCCAAAGTCTGAAGCGGCTCCTTAGTTGCATGCGCGTTTTTTAGAATGGTATTCATAGCCACTCTTACTCCCATGCAGAAACCTGAATGTTTGGCGATTATAATACGCATAGATATTCAAGATACAATTTTTTAATGTCTAAAATCTCTTGAAAGGATGTCGATTATTGTTTTCCGTATGAATGGGTTGAAACCGGTTATTTTCTGTCTGTTA
>JAEUSG010000601.1 GCA_016788315.1 Fibrobacterota bacterium
AAGCTTTGTTAAGTACGTCAAGGTCTGTGTTGAGCTTGTCTGCGCCGATAGTAAGAACAGGTACAGGTGTGTTGTTTACAACTTCGCTGAATTTAGGGCCGGTGTAAAATGTTTTAATCAGATCTGCCCCTAATTCAGCCATAATACGTGATATGCGCTTTACTTTGTTGTGTACTTCATCAGGAGTTTTTTCTTTGTGCTCAACAACATAGCATTCACCAATCAAAGGAATGCCTAGCCGCTCTTTCTGACGTACAATTTCTGAAAATATTGCCACATTGTCTGTTTCCCGTTTGCGGTCATTGTTCTCTTCCAGGAATAGAGAGCAGATAATGGCTCCAGCTCCTGCGCGTACGGCCTCTTCAACAGTATTTACAATTGTGGTGAATCCTTCACGGTATTCAAGGGGATAGTAAAATGAGGCAGACCAGTTGATTCTCACAACAGGTACAGGAGAATTATTACCAATGAAATGTTTCCAGTTACGCTCCAACATAAAGCGCGGTAGAAGCATAGCGTCAACATTAGCGCAGTTGCTAAGGGCTTTGTCTGCTTTTTCAAGGCCTTGTTGAACGCCATACTCAACAACATGGTCAACTGCTGATATAACGAGGTTCTTCTTTTCTCTGAAAAGCTTTGATAGTCTTATTTCTATTCCTGAAGTTGCAGCCATTATATATCTCCTTTAATTTATAAATTTATTACAGTCCGAGCCACTCGCGTTTGATGCTTTCCCAGTGCTTTGCGACCTTTTTATATGTCGCATCGGGGATTACTGATTCCTTTGGAAAGGCGCATGGGGCCTTATCTTTCCCTGCAACTTTGGGATCGGTGCACCAGTTATCATTTCTGAAAGGGTCTCTGTTTTTCTTTATTCTGAAATCGGGCACTTCAATTGGAATGTTGCCATTGCAAATTGAACGGTAGGCTAGAAGTCCTGCAATTGTCATGTCTACTGCTGTGTATACGTCAATTGCTTCTGATCCGTAAGAGCGGCCGAGAATCTTTTCGATGAAGCTGTGGAGCGTATAATAGTCTGATCCTCCATGTCCTGCTGCTGCTCTTGATTGCGCATTTTCCACGGGGAATCGTGGTTTGTATGAAACTTCATTTGGTGATGTTTTGCTTCCCTCTTTATAAACGTTTATTTTGTGGAAAGTTTCACCGAATCTGTCAGATTCCATCATTCCTTTATTTCCGTAAATAGAGTACCATACTGCATGCGGTTCGCGTTTTAGACTGCCGTGCAGACTCTTGACCGTTGCGCCGTTACTCATCTTAATCACTTCCATGCCATGTGGTGCACCCTTTAAACCCAGAGCTGCGTATTTTGGTTCCAGTCTGCCTTCAAAGCCGACAACTCTTTCAGGGCGTGTACCTGTGATTGTCATTATGGGGCCAAGGCTATGTGTGCAGTAAAAGGTGGAATACATGTTGTTACGCCAATGGTTTTTGTCCCCGTAGGTAATTGAAGGCCAGATGGGTTCGCAGTCATGTACATATTCACCTTCACCATGAGTGAACTCACCAATATCACCCGCTTTGTAAATGCGTTTCATTTCCTGGGTTGAACGGAAGTAGCAGTAGTTTTCTGCGTAAGAATAAACTTTTTTTGATGCTTCAACTGCTTCGATGAGTTGGACAGCCTCTGCCATAGTCTGACATGCAAGAACTTCACTCATGATATGTCTACCTGATTTGAGCAGACGAAGTGCATAAGGTACATGTTCATTAGCATAGTTGGCAAGGACAACTGCATCCATATCGTGATTCATGAATTTGTCAAAGTCTGTATAAAAGGAAGTTTTAACACCTGCATCGCTTATCAGTTTTTTTGCACGTTCTTCATACGCAGGATAATAGTCACATATTGCAGAAAGTTCAGCGTCAGGATTGTTAGCGAGACCTTTAATCATTGTAAAGCCGCGTCCTGCACCGAATACACCTATTTTCAACTTTCTTTTTTTCGAGGACATCTTAAATGCTCCTTGTATTGTATGTTTGAACAGCTTCTGATAATAGTACTCCGTCAATCTTAGATATCTCTTTAAGAACTGCCTCTGCT
Organism: Fibrobacterota bacterium; assembly: GCA_016788315.1. Lineage (GTDB taxonomy): Bacteria > Fibrobacterota > OXYB2-FULL-49-7 > OXYB2-FULL-49-7 > JAEUSG01 > JAEUSG01. The sequence goes on from JAEUSG010000601.1 coordinate 2,066, forward strand.
CCTTCAGCTTTTACTCTAGCAATAAGCGCCATGTCCGGTGCAAAATTATTACCATCAAGATCCGGCGGACAGAAACGAAGTCCCTGAACAAGAACATTCAGAATAAGATTGTATGGCAGATTGCTGGTAAAACATGCTTTGAGCGCGCCGACAACTCTGTCTTCCGGGCTGAGCTTTCGTGTGAGATCGCGCCCTACTCTGTGAAGGGTATCACCCAACGTCTTGTTAGCGAATCGGTCGAGTAGTTCGTCAGTATGTTTTTCAATATGAGAATTATCAAATTCAGTGGGGTATGTTTTAACAAGCCAGTTTCCTGCTTGAAGCATTACGGAGCGTGTTGCTGCACGAAGCTCAGGATCAACTGCTGCTTCCCATGTGTATACCAGTTGAGGCTTTTTCGCAAAAGAGAGATATGCGAGAGCTGCATGGCCGAGATTATGAATAAAAGATTTCCGGTCAACCCAGGCCTTCATGTTGTTTTTAGGTGATAGTCCTTTAACATCAGGAATGCCATTTAGAAAAGCTTTGCCATCGAGGATTAGAGTGTTGTAGCTCTCAGCAAATACAGTTAATGGATCATTCTTTCTTACGCTTTCAGGAATAATAGGTACCATTTTGCCGATACTTGTTTCAACTAAGCCAACCATTTTTTCAACGTTAGAACCTGTAGGGAGAATTTTTGTTAATCCATTGCGTACAATTGAGGCTGCATCACGCAGGTTTTCGCATAGTATGATATCAATGGGCCTGCCATTTCTTGCAATAAGTCCCTGTGCAATCACTTCGAAGAGTTTTGGAAGAATAAAAGGGCCAACTGCTGTGGCACAAATATCAGCATCAGCCATCTCTTTCATTACTGACGCAGTATCTGTTGATTTAATGGCTCTGACATTTTTTACTTCAATATTCCTGCATTCATTGTCACGAACTGATACTGTATAGCACCTTTTTTCATTCAGCGCATTAATGAGTCTTTCGTCAACGTCAGCAAATACTACTTCATATCCGGCAGCTGAGAACAGCTGTCCGGTAAATGAACGCCCAATATTTCCTGCACCGAATTGAAGAAGCTTTTTCATGATAGCTTAATCTCTCTCTTTTCTTTATTGGAAAGAAGAGCCGCAGTTAGAAGCGCGTGGCTTGCAGCCGTTTCTTCCGGGGTTACGTTTCCGAATTGATGTTTTGAACCGCCTTCGGCAAACTCTTCACAGAATGCAGCAATCATCTGCTGTAAAGCATCTGAAAAGCCGAATTCAAAAATGCCGCCTGTTACAGATGGCACAAACGATTGTGAACCTGTATCAAAGCGAGTCCAACCCTGTTCCTTACCTTTTGTTTCAAGAACATAAAATGCCTTGGGGTCGGCAGTTGTGAATCTGGCAGAACCTTCTGTCCCGTAAACTTCCAGGTACCAGGTATTTGTAGCGCCGGGAGCCATTCTGCGAGTTTCAAAGTGAATGGAAAACTCTTCTTTGTTACGAGGGTCTATTGCTTTGCAAATCAATAGTGCATTATCCCATGTATCGCATGGCACGGTATTGCCTTTGCCGTCAGGTCTTGTCTTAACAAGTTTCTGCAAATCTGCATAAACAGAAATCGGTTTCCAGCCCATTCGGAAAGGAACATGCTGAGTGTGCATGCCAAGATCGCCCATGCAGCCATACTCGCCATTTATAGAAGAGATCCTCTTCCAGTTAATGGGCTTAGTTTGATCCATGTCGCTGCTGTGGTGAAAGCCGCTACGGACTTCAATGAGTCTGCCATAGCTGCCTGCTTTTATCCATTCGATAAGTCTCTTACATGCAGGAAAGTAGGGGAATTCAGAACTGCAGCGAACAATAAGATTAGGATTATTGTTTATGACATTCATGATTGCGTCGTTGGCTTTTTTGTCAATGCCAAAAGGTTTTTCACCAAGAAGGTGTTTGCCTGCTTTTAGAATGTCAATGTACATATTTTCATGTAAACTATGGGGGATTGCGCAGTAGACAGCATCAACTTCACTTGATTTTAAGAGCTCCTTATGGTCTGAAACTGCAACTTTTATAGAGGGCACATTTTCTTTGAACCACTCCAGCGCAGCAGGGTTTGTATCGCATACAGCTGTAAGGACAGGTATAGGAGCTGAAGTGTTTAAATGACACCATCTGGCAACAGAACTGGCAAATTCCTTACCCATAAGCCCTAGTCCAATTATTCCAAATCGTAAAGTCTTTCGTTTCACCATAAACTCCTTCTATCGTTGTAGCAAAATCTGCTTTGTAATTGTTCTTAAACCATCTTTGTATCTGATGATATATGCTCCAGAACTTAAATCGGCACCGTTCCAGACGATGGTTCCTTTGCTGTTTAGCTCTTTTGAAAGATTAGCAACAGCCTTTCCACTTATATCATAAATCGATATAGTGCTGCTTTTGCTATGTGATGTACTTGAAAGTAGCGATATGCTAATTGTTGGATTAAATGGGTTAGGGTAGACAAAGAGGAGAGGAGCGTTCTGTGAGTTGATTATTGTTTCAGATTCAACAGGGTTTTCAGCTTCAAAGACAACGTCTCTGAAATAATTCTGTGTATTGTATGATTTTGCCGGTATTAAACCGAGAATTGAACTGTAAACACCTGCGGAAGGTGCTGTGGAAAGATTTCCGTTTGTGACTTTAGAAGCAAATCCGCCTGTTGTAAATGGGAGGCTGAGTGGTGTTGTGACTTCAACCATGTAACGTTCCCCTGGAAGCACATTTACTGGATTGGGAAGAGGGAATGTCCTCCATCCCGCAGGCGCGGCAGAGAAGGTCCAGCGGTAAGGACCGGCGGCAATTGTTGAATTAGACATTCGCCATATGCGTACAATGTGCAGACCGGAATCATTGGCTGGAGAATATATTCTAGCCTTGACGATGCGCCCTTTACCGGTAAATGTAATAATTGTACCAAGTGCGTTTGCACTTGTTGATGCTGATTGCGGAAGTTGAGTGGTAAGAAGTGATTCGTGGTTCGAAGCTGCATAGCCTTTGAAACGGCAGGTGTCGCTTTTGCCGTTAAATGTTGCAATAATCAGAGAAATACCTTCACTTTTAGAAGTAACAACACCTTTAATAACAGATGCCTTAGATGTGTCTGAAACAGACCATACAGCTTCAGAGTCAATAGCTCTTACATAATTAGTAGAGTCCTTATGGTAGTATGCCTTAGCTCTGAGTTTAAAGTTATCTTCCGGAATCAGTTCCAGAGAGTCAAGAGAGAGTGATAGTGAGTCGAAAGTAGCAGTGCTTGGTGTTACTGTTATTGTGACTGTATCTGAAACTGTCCCGTTGGGTGTAATCATTGAGATCCTTATTTGCGCCACACCTGCCGCTTGGCCAACTACTCTGTTTCGTTTTGTAGATGCAACTGCTCTTGAAAGAGTATAATAACTGCATGCAGCTGTTACTGTGTCGACTCGCCCTGTGTTTCTTGTAGCAACTGCAGTTAGTTCAGTAGATGTATATGGTTCGATACTAGAGGATTGTGAATAAACCTGAAAAGAGGTAATAGGCAATGTGTCATTAAGTATAGAGTGACGGTTTGCTGCTCCGTTAGGCGCAAAGGTTTGTTTGTCAACAATAGTGCCTGTTGTTACGGGCAGCTGAACATGCGGTGCACGGAACCCCGCTTCATCTCTCAGTTTTGCTGGAGCATTGCAGCCAGGGCCATATATCAGTTTGGCAGGCAGTTTTACAGGACGCTCGAAAAGAAGAGAAACAGTAGTGTTTCCCGAGTCCGCAATTGTTGTGCATGGATTTAATCCATCAGTATCTGATAAGGCGTAGTCGAGTATATTGAAGCCGGAAAGTTTTACAGCTTCAGCAAAATGCGCCTTTATGCCATTTGCACCATTCACAACAGCTGCGTCAAGAACGGGGCCTGGCCATTGCGACTCCTTCCCATGCCTGAATTTCATGATGGCCTTTGTCATATCATTAATCAGCTCGGTCTGTCCAGTAATGTTGAGGTGTACAAGATCACTTAGAGAACGCCCCATATTCGGCAGCAATATCGCATTTGAGTCAAGTGCAACAAATCTTTGCTGTGCATCACGGATAGGTGGATAGTTGTATAGAGATTCAGAAGCTGAGTCGACAACAACAGATCCTATTTGACAAATAACAACAGTCATGTCTTGGTTGTGGCCATAGTTTCTAACATGACTTACAAGATTACGTAATGAGTCAAGATACTGGTCAGAAGTCATTTTATCCGCATAGCCGTTTGCTTCACCCTGATACCAGATAAAAACATCAACAGGTTCTTCAAAAAATTCAAGATCGCGCTGGAGAGGTGTCCACTGCAGTCCACCCAACGTCCAGACTTTGATGGATTGACCATCATATCCGGAACCGGCGAAGTTGAATGGAACACCTCCTGCAGCCATTATAGGTTTGGCTAAGTTAGGAAAAACGGTAAGCATACGTGCTGCATTTGACTGGCCTGATAATACCCAGTTTTCGGTAGATACAACCGTCTGAAATATTAAAGCTATCAAAAGCAGCATTCGCATTTTAGTAGCCTTGCTCCTTCTCAACCTCTGCTATTGACTCTTCGATAATGTCCATGCCCTTCATTGCAGTTTCTTCGTCCATAATAAGCGGAGGAGACATGCGAAGAATGTGGCCGGCAGGAATCCATGCAAGCCCTTTACGGAATGCTTTCTGGTAAACCAGTTTACCTGCTTCTGGGTTTGGCTCTTTTGTTCCTTTGTCTTTAACAAGCTCTATTCCAAGAAGAAAGCCCTTGGCACGAACATCTCCAATAATTGGATGAGAAGCTTTCATCTTTTCCATTCTACGCAAGAATGCTGCTCCTACTTTGCGAACGTTATTAAGAAGATCCTCTTCTTCAATTACTTCGATGCTTGCAAGAGCTGCTGCGCAGGCCATTGGATTTCCACCGTAGCTGCTTGAAGCAGATATTTTATTAAGTGAATCGGCATACTCTTCTTTTACCAGCATGGCAGTAACCGGAAAGCCGTTTCCAAAAGATTTACCGAATGTGATAATGTCAGGAATTGTGTTCCAGTGATTCAGTGTTACCCATTCGCCGGTGCGTCCCATTCCAGCGAGTACTTCGTCTGAAAAAAGGAGAATCTTTTTCTTGTCGCAGTATGCGCGCAGTTTTGGGAAGAAATCGTCGGGCGGGAAAACGGAGCCGCCCCATCCCTGAACAGGCTCAAGGATAAATGCTGCAACATTGCCTACTGTTGATTCGCGGATGAACTCATCGTAGAAGTTTATGTATGCATCAGTATCTATTGTCCCATCGGCCTTTTTGAAAAGTGGGCGGTAAGGATTTGGACGGGGAACCATGTAAAAGCCCGGTGCCCGTGTTGCACCATAGCTGAATACATCACCGCGGATCATCTGTGCACAGCTAACGGCTGCCATTGTTTTGCCGTGGAAGTCACGAAAGCATGAAATGAATTCCTGCTTGTTGCTTATAGCTCTGGCTGCTCTGATACCGGCTTCAACTGCTGCCGTTCCATCACTGTAAAGCTGCATGCCGTTAAGTTTACCGGGCATTATAGATGCCAGTTTTTCGAGGAGTTTCTCTTTTACAGGTGTTGTAAAGTCGTGGCAGTTCATCAGCCTCTTTGCCCAATGAGCAACTGCTTCAGAAACTTTCGGATGGCAGTGGCCGAGAGAGGTTACATATATGCCTGATGAGAAGTCGAGATAACGGTTGCCGTCGACATCTTTCATCATTACGCCGTAGCCTTCGTCGAAAGAGACGGGGAAAAGTGTTACCTGCTCGGAAAGGCCTTTCATGTAGCGCGATGCGCTTGCATGCATTTTTTTTGATAATGGGCCGGGTGTTTCTGTGATTAGTTTTGGCAGTCCTTCTGCACTTGCTTTCCACCAGTCTTTTGACATATGTACCTTCCCTTTATTTGTTAAGAAACAGTTTATGCAATAATAACCGAAACCCCTTCCTGGCGGTATCTTGATATGATTTCCTGATTTGCTCTGTCATCAGTTACTATAGCTGTTATTTTACGAATAGGAGCGAATTGATAAAATGAATCCTTCTCAAGTTTAGAAGAGTCGCAGAGAAGGTAAACTTCACGGGCATGAGCAGCCATCCGTTTTGACATGATCCCTTCCATCTCATTAAAGGCGGTAAGCCCGGTTTTAAGACTCACTCCGTCAACGCCGATGAATGCTTTATCTGCCCGGTACTCAGCGAGAGCCCGTTCTGCAATTGGTCCCTGTGATGCACGGCGATCGTTTACAATTTCACCGCCGGCAAAGATTATTCTAATTGAAGGGTCAACAATAAGTTCTGAAACTACAGGGAGAGAGTTTGTTATTATTCTAATATTGTTGGTTCCTGAAATATGTCTGGCCATTTGATAGGGGGTGCTTCCGCAGTCTATAAATATTGTGTCACCATTTTGGATAAGTTCGGCAGCCTTTTTCCCGATAGCTGTCTTTTCGACCTTGTGCATCCCCATCCGTTCGGCGAAACTGAAGAGCCTTTCGGCTGAACCGGACTTTACCGCTCCGCCATATCTGCGGACAAGGAGACCCTTCCGTTCAAGGAAGGCTAAGTCGCGGCGAACCGTCATTGGGGCAACCCCAAAGTGGTTTGCAATGGCCTGAACATTGACATTTTCCTCTTTTTGGAGGACATTCAGGATGAAATCGTGTCTTTTTTCGTGTTCCATAGTGTTTCTTTCAATCTTAATCGAACAAAATCGAACACTACAAATATATCGTATTTTGTTTGGTTTGGCAAGTGTTTTTATTCAGAACTCACTTGTTTATCTGATAAATGGTTTATTTGGAGATGAGAAAATAGATGCATATGGTAGGACCGTAAGACAAGATAAATGGGTTAAATGATTGTTAATATTGATGGTATATATAATGCAGATTTTACATAATTATATATAAAAAACTATAAAAACATAAGATTAAACATTATGATTAACGAATTTTCAAATTTTAATCTATATATATTTCAGGCACAGCTTTTGCGTTTTAAAATGATTCAATAGAACGTTTTTCACTACACATTTATAATAAGGGGTGTAATATGAAGATTCTTGCATCGTTAGCGGCACTTTTCCTTTTCACTAATTTGGTCTTTTCAGCTTCATTTACATCACAACCTTCTATGACAAGAGTTAGTGCTGATTCCTGCACAATTTCATTCGCAGTTACTGAAAATTGCGATGTTGAGGTATCAATTGTTAATACAGTTGATTCAACAATTGTAAGACACTTGGCTGCCGGAGTACTTGGCGTATCAGCCCCCGCCCCTTTTGTAAAGAATTCTCTGACTCAAACAATTGGCTGGAATTCGTGTGATGATTTCGGGAACAAAGTTATGATACCCGACAATTCACTTAAAGTCCGTGTTAGAGCAGGAATGTCACTTTCGCTTCAGAATCTGGTGGGTGACAACCCGTATGCATTTACTCCCTACCGAGACTTGCATGGTATTGTAGTTGATGCTGAAGGATATGTTTACGTTTGTGGTAACCCTGGTCGTATGACACAGGAGCACTGGTTTGCCGACACTCGTTATATTCGTAAGTACGACAAGAATGGCTCCTATGTCAAAACGCTGTTTCCGTTTCCATCAAATCTGCCGTTAGATAAAGCTCGTGGTTGGGGTATTTACGAAAATTCAGGCGGACCATACGTCCCACGTTGGAGCAACACATCCATGCCAGTGATGTCTCGCACTACACTTGCCGGTGACATCCAGCAGACCTATCAACCATTACTTCAGTTTGTTGACAAAGACGGAAACTTGGTGTTTGGTTCATACAAGCTTCAGCGCTTCGGCCGAGATGGAAGTATCGGGCAGACAGGTACTATCTCAACATTGTTACAGAATCCTACGGCACCTTCTTCAAGAAATACCTATGCGATGGTGCTTTTAACTCCACTTCCAGATGGCAATCGCGTACTTATGAGTGGTATTTTCACATACACAGGTACCGTAGCAGACAGCACCGGTTTCTATTGTGATGGACAGGTGTATAGAGTCAATCTTACTACCGGAGTTGTGGAAAGCTGGCTTAAACTACCAATAGATTCCTTGCCTAAGAATATGGCCAACGGTGGAAATCGGCAGACACTTCTTGGAGGTGACAAGACAGTTGGTTCCATTATGGGCACAGCAGTGGATTCCTCGGGACGCATTTATGTCTGTGATCGATTTCACAAACGCATAGGTGTATATGACACCTCCGCAGCTCTGATTGGCTCTATCGCACTGCCGAATTCTGACCATGTTGCGGTTAGTAAACGTACTGGCGCAATTTATGTTGTTACTCGTGCACTTTCCGGTGGAGTAAAGCTTCTTAAGTTCGGATCGTTCGCTTCAGGTATGGCAAAAGTATGCGAAGTATCCATTTCTTCTACTATGCTATCAACTTCTAATTTTCCTGGTAGTATGAGTCTTGCAGTGAATGATATTGACGCAATACCTGTGGTATGGGTCGGTGCTGCCAACGCGACGGTTCGCGCCTATCGTGACGGCGGAGCGCAGTTCGAACTTGTAAAAGATTTTCTAGCAGAATCCAAGGATGCTAACAGTGTTGATTTTACAGGACCTAATCAGACGTTTGGACGGGTCGCAGTTGACAGAAAAAGTGAAACAGTTTACATAAACGATGATTGGGGCTCCATATTCAAGATAGAGAATTGGAAGAATCCTGTCATGCGTGCCTGTTCGACAATAGCAGGCAAACAGATCTACGCTGCTGATATGGCTCTTTCACCGGATTACAGGTATATGTACGTACTTGAAAATAGCAGCACGTATTACCGCCAGTATCATCACCCTATAAAGCGCTATACCAATGAGAGGAGGCACGCACCAGCTAATTGGGCAAACAGCGGCTCCAATATGTTGACACCGGAGATTTATGCGCGCTATGCTCCCTGTTCAGGTGTACGCGGACTCTCAATCAATAAAGACGGTAGAGTAGCTGTAATAAACCGTTGTGCTGTTAATGCATATAATGCAATTGTATTTCCTGACAGCGGTTCCAAGGATACACTTCGCGGCACAATTCGTGCGGGTTCTTTAACAACAGTTTGCGGTGGTGTAAAATACGACTGGAAAGGAAATCTTTATCTTGGTGCCCGCGTACGGACAAGCCAGTATGTTGTGCCAACACCTTGGATTGTCGGAACTGCAATAGATACAGGATTTAAGTATTCGGTCGGAAGCATTGTTCGCCTTGACGGAGAGGATACCGGTTCTGTGACTGCGAATACAATAACCGGTGGAATGAAGTCGTATAATAATATTCCGCTTGGGCCATTCAGCAATGATATTTATTCCGGCGGTGCCGGTTGCGTTTGCAGATCACCGAGATTTGAAGTAGACCCCTACGGCCGCATTTTTTCTCCAGGCGGGATAACAGGCAAAGTCACGGTTGCAGATAACGACGGTAATATAATCATGACTTTTGGAGAATATGGAAATATGGATTCCCGCGGTACACTGCCGGCACTAACACCTACACAGGAACTTGCAGTCAGTTCCGGTATTCCGCTTTGCTTCCCGGTAGCAGTGGCAGCTTCAGAGGATTATATCTATGTTTGTGATTATTCAAATTCGCGTCTGACCCGTGTAAAGATGAATTATTCAGCAGACAATATGCCGGGTCTTACCGACCATTATACTCCTGGCACACCAACAGAACATGTTGTAAATGCCGCCCCATCGCTTAAAATTGCTAGTGGGCCATTACCATTTACTGCATTTTCCTCTATCACACTGCATATGCCCACTAGAGAAAATGTAAAGCTTATGGTCTGCGATGTTAACGGACGGCAGGTTAAGATGCTTGTGAGTGGTTCAGTATCACCCGGGTTAAATCGCTTTGTTTGGGACGGAACAGATTCCAGAGGTCATCGTATGGCAGCTGGTGTTTATGTGTATCACCTTACTGCAGGGAATAAAATTATCAGCCAGAAAACAGTTCTGGCAAAATAATATTGATATATAGCTCCGGAAATATTCTCCATCTTTTTGTTTGACTCTCCCGTTAGGGGAGGCCCTATATTATTACCGTAAACAAAATTCCTGGAGCAATAAATGTTGAAAATCGGTGAGTTCTCAAAGCTTTGTCGTGCTACAATAAAAACACTGCGCCATTATGATGAAATTGGTCTTCTACAACCGGACTTTATTAATGAAGAAAACGGTTATAGGTTCTACAAGCCGGAGAAGCTTCAGAAGATGGCTGAGATCTCAGAATTCAAAGAGATGGGACTGACCCTTGAAGAGATAATGAACTTTTTTGAAAATGAATATGAATCAGAAGAACTGATCAAGCTTCTGGTTAAAAAGAAAAGTGAATCTGTTAAAAACATTGAGTTGGAAGAAAACAAGCTGAAATCAATCTCAAACTATTTACAAAATCTGAAGGAGTTAAACATGAAACAATCAATAGAAATTAAAACTCTTCCCGAAGTATATGTCGCTTCAATGAGGCTTACAATTGACAAGTATGACGACCTGCATACTGTAGCACCAGCGATGGGTAAAAAGATGAAAAAGCATGGTGCAGAATGCAGAGAACCATTTTACTGCTTTAACATCTATCACGATGGTGAATATCGTGAACGTGATATTGACGTAGAAATATGTGAAGCTGTAAAGAAGCCGTGCAAAGATGGTGATGGTGTTATTTACAAAAAACTGCCGGAAGTAAAGAAGGCAGCATGTCTATATCATGTAGGTGAATACTCAAAACTTGGCAAATCGTATGCTAAACTCTTTAAGTGGCTGGAAGAAAATGGATATCGCTCTTCAGACCATCCACGGGAATCGTATATAGATGGATGCTGGAATAAAACTGACCCATCGGAATGGCTTACGGAGATTCAGGTTCCCATAGCGAAGTGTGCTTGAGAAAGATCAGCAACAAATTGACTTGTAAACCCTTTGTGAATTATACATTAGTTACACAAAGGGGGCATTATAAAGGCTCTTGCTGATTACCAGAAACTGAATCCAAATGAACTCTTGATTCTGCTTGATGATTCAGGCAGAATTATGGAGGCTGTATACGCACCAAGAGCGTATAATAATGCACTTGACGATGTTTATTATCTGCTGAAAAATGGCGGTTCAATTTACAGCACCTTTAATATTCCTGATAAGCAGCGGCTCAATGAATTGGCATTTCATCTTTCAGACAGCAATGCAGCAAAGGCAGAATATCAAAATAAACAGGGAGTTTTGAGTTTTGAAGGTGCACAGGAAGAGTTTTATACTATTCTCCCTTTGGCAATGATTCGCCTTGTTGCACTGAACGACAATAAAATATTAGGCATTATACGGCTGTCAAACTTCTTTATAAAGATATCCCCCATACTGCATAGACAGCCAATTCTTGTTATTGACGGAAGTGGCTCTATTGTAGGTTATAACAGGTCATTTCTGGTTTGCAGTAATACAGCTGATAACAGCAAAACATCTCTTCTTAACAAGGATATAAAAGATCTTATAAGTCCAACTCCTGATGAAATACAGATAACTGAGAGTGAAGCTTTTGTCATGCCGGTTGCGGAAAAGTGGCAAAAGAGATTAAGTATAGATTGCAAAGACAAATCTCTATTTAATTCTTTTGTGCGGAATGGAGCAGTTGAAAGTGACGGCGATGCTCTCCGGTGGAGAGCAGAGGAAGAGAATTATTCCTATTTCCGTTTTCCAGAACCGGTGGATGAGGACATGGTTGATATTATGGTGCGCTTTGAAATTAGTTCTCCTTCACCGTTACCGAGTTTGATGCTTGGAGAGAATGTCAGCACCAGAGCGGAATACACTCCTGATGCTAACGGTTATATGGCGGGTCCGTTAAAAGATTTTTCGGCGCTGCAGCTGAAAAAACAGGGAGAGACTGTTTTCGCAGGAGATAATGTAAATTTAAAGGACTTTAAAGGAATATGTGAATATATAAAGGTCGGACGGACTTTTGTTGTCAACCTTAACGGAAGAAGAGCGTTTGTATATCACGACTTTGAAGGTCTATATAATAAAGAGTTTTGTATATATCTGTCAATTAGAAAAGGCGACTATGCAAATATCAGAAACTTGGAACTTTATATCGGCAAGAGGGACAATCCGGTCACGGTTATTAATCGCTTTGTGACGATCCGTAACGAAGATAAACGGCAGTATTTAATTGAAAGAATGCCGGCGACCATCGGTGTTGCTTTAACAAAAAGATATTCGGTCTTTCTTCTCCGTGACGCATCAGACATAAGAAAGGCTATGCAGGATCTGGAAGAAAACTACAGAATTGCGCTTGAAAGAGAATCAAAAGAGCTTGCTTTTATTGCAGAGTCCGCACCGATGCTGCAGATCCGTTCCCTGGCTTCGAAGGCAGCACTTACAAATACAACGGTCTTGATTCAAGGAGAAACTGGTTCCGGTAAAGAGGTGCTTGCACGCTATGTTCACAGTGTTAGTTCCTATAAGAGCGGCAGTTTCATGCATGTTGATTGTTCGACAATACCATCCACCCTTATGGAAAGCATCCTCTTCGGTCACAGTAAGGGTGCGTTTACCGGCGCAGCTGCGGATAATGTAGGACTTTTTCAACAGGCAGATAATGGTACGCTTTTTATTGACGAAATACACAATGTATCATTGGAAGTGCAGGCTAAGCTTCTCCGTTTTCTTGAAGACCGGACAATTACGCCTGTTGGAGCAAAAAAATCAATCCGTCTTAATGTGCGAATTATTATTGCAACGAACGCTGATTTGATGCAGATGGTTAAAGATGGAAAGTTCAGACAGGATCTCTATTACAGGATTGCTGTTATTGTGCTTAGATTGCCTCCTCTAAGAGAGCGTATGGAAGATATTCCCTCTCTTATCGCTCTTTTGATCCGTGAGTTTAATCTAAAGCATAAGCGGAATATTGCCGGACTCTGCTCCTCTGCTTATCGTTCAATTTACGATTACGGCTGGCCTGGAAATGTGCGCGAACTGCGAAATGTTATTGAGCGGGCTGTTGTATTTTCCACCGGTAATGAAATCTGCGATGAGGATTTGAAGTTTGAAGGTGCAGATAGACTTGCGCAGTCACAAACAATGCACCTAATGAAAAAAAGCCGTAAATCCGGAAAACGAATAAAACATAAACCTGAAGAAATTTCAGCTTTGATTGCTAAAAATAACGGATATATGACACGTGTAGCTGAAGAGCTTAACGTGACCAGGCAGACTCTGTATCAGTTTATTCGTAAATATGGTATCTGCCCCGACAACTACCGGTAGATGAGCTAGAAGTTTAATGTTGTAATTTTTATAATTATTGTAATAGTTGTAATTATACATCTTCTAGACCTCAAAATTTTGCTAAAAATGGCAAATTTGATCTTGGCTGAAATATTGCATATATACGTTTTATAAATCAAATCATAACAGGAGGACCTATGTCACAAATCAAAGGGTTAATTCTTACGGCGATTTTTTTAGCTTCTGCCGTAACCGTATACGGGGGTTGGAGCGGAAGAAACGAGAAACTTAAAGATCTGCCTGAACGGACATGGCTCAAGATCTGTAAATACAATGGTGAAAATGATACACTAGGTGGAAGTTCCGAAGTTCCGTGGACTTATGACATGAATATTAAGCAGTTTGTCCGTGTTGGCGGGTGCACAGGTTATACAATAAGCTATGGTAATTCAGTAGTGTTCTTTGATATGGGAACTGAAACAACAACGGCACCATGGGGAGGCAGCCGCAGAGATGTAACTGACAGGCCGGGCGGCGGTTGTCAGAGAGGTGTTTGTTATGATCCTGTTTCAAAGCTTGTTTATCAGTATGGCGGTGGGGCAAATAATACAACAGGATGGGATGGACTCTATGGCTTGTGGAAGGGAGACATGGCGGCAAGAAAATGGACACAGCTGCGAAATGTCAACACATACGGCGGGAATGCACAGTTGGCGGCTGATACTGCAAATAAGGTGATTGTGATAATGGGCCGGGCTACAAGCGGTTTAAGGACTTGTCAGCTATATTTTCCAGCAGGAGATTCAATGGTCTTTGCTCCTGTGACTCCGAACAGAACGGATCTGATTTATAATATCAATCAGGATTGGTGGCCAACTTTACAGTATGCACCAGCACTTAACGGTACAATGTACTTTGCATGGATGAATGGTGTAGGCTGGTTTACCTGGCTTTTTGATGCAAAAACAAGAACCTGGACAGATTTAAAACCTACCGGTCTGGAAAATGCTCCTGGTCTGGCAAATTATGTTTCTGAAGGCTATAGAGCGGTTCTTTCCTATGATAATGCGAATAATGCGATGCTGGTGCATATACCAAAACATGGGATCTATGTATATAATCAGGCGAATAACAGCTGGGACAAAGTATCTGAAACCAATTATCAGCCGACTTTTGTAAGTCAGATGTTTGACTACGATGATGAGCATAATGTCCATGTACTGGTTAATTATAACTATGCATATGACAAAGATATCTGGGCTTTCAAATATAAGAATGTAAATCAGGTTAAAGAAGAAAAAGTGGGCAAAGGCCGTTTAGTCTCTTCACTGACATGTTCACCAAATCCTTTCAGGAATACTGCTAACATTAAGTTCGGAATGTCAAAGAGTGCGCATGTACGAATTGCATTATATGATATCCGGGGGCGTCTGCATTCTGTTTTGCTGAATGAAGTCAAGATGGTAGGAGAACATTATCTGACCAGTGCTTTGAACGGGATTGCCTCGGGCAACTACATAATCAGATTGTCAACAGATAGCAGGACTGAAAACAGAAATGTTCTTATAACAGACTAAGGAGAATGTGATCATGAATGTATGCAGGTTTCTGCTAATCAGCATATTGACGTTTTCAGTAGTATATGCAGGCTCTGATTTACATCCTCCAAAAGCTGAAAAGAAGCTTACAGAGAGTGTGATATTTGATAAGAAAATTATTGACAACTATGATTGGCTGGATGATAAAGAGAGTCCAACTGTTATTAATTATCTGAACGCCGAAAATGAATATTGCAGCAAATATTTTTCAAACTATGAGTCGCTGCAAGAAAGCCTATTCTCAGAGATGAAAAGAAGGGTAAAGCCTCAGGAGGAGGGACTTCCGCTGATCAAAAACGGATACGGCTACTACAGCAGATATGAGAGCGGAAAGGAATACAGAATCTTTTGCAGAAAAAAAGATAGTGCCGGTGCGAGTGAAGAGATAATTCTTGATGTCAATAAGATTGCCGAGGGGAAAAAATACTGTGTTGTTGCAGACAGAGCGGTCAGCTCTGATAATAAATTGATGGCTTATGCAGTCGATACTATAGGGAAAAGAAAGCATATTATTTATATCAAAAATCTCGAGACAGGTTCTATCTATAATGAAACCATATCAAATACAAACGGGAAAATTGTCTGGGGAAATGACAATAAGACTATATACTATCTTCTGAAAGATTCAACCTTGCGAGCATCAAGAGTTTTCAGGCACACAACAGGTGATGATATTTCTGCAGACAGTATGATCTACTTTGAAAAGGATAAAACATTAGATTTGCAAATCGCAAAATCTAAATCGGGTCAGTTTATTCTTCTAAATGTTATGAATGGGCAAAGAACAGTTGAAGTGAGATATCTGAATGCTGATTTTCCTAAAGACACTTTTAAAGCCATCGAGCCTCGTGCAAAGAATATTGAATATAGTGCAGATCACTTCGGTACAGATTTCATTATCCGCACCAACTACAATGCTGTCAATTTCAGAGTAGTAAAGATGGCTCTTGGTTCAACAGGAAAATCATCGTGGATAGAGGTTGTTCCACACAGGGATGATGTTTTTATAGAGGCTTTTGAGATATTTAAGAATTTTCTTGTCATTAATGAACGTAAAGATGGTCTGATGCAGATGAGAGTTAAGTCCTGGAATAATGATACTGATTACTATCTGAGTTTTCCTGAAAAGACGTTCTATACTTCATTTGCCGGAAACCCGGAAATAAATAGCAATCTGTTAAGATACACATACACCTCACTAACAACACCCAGGATGACATACGATTTTGACATGAATACCAAAGAGCAGAAGCTGCTTAAAGAGGAGGCCGTCGCAGGAGGTTATGATAAAAGTCAGTATGAATGTGATCGAATAACAGTAACTGCACGTGACGGAGCAAAGGTGCCGGTATCGATAGTATATAAAAAAGGTTTTAAAAAGAATTGGAAAGCTCCGATGCTGATTCATTCATACGGTGCATACGGAGCAATGCTGAATCCTGTTTTCAGGTCTGAAAGGATAAGTCTGCTGGATAGAGGTTTTGTATTCGCAATAGCACATGTAAGAGGTGGAGAGGATTTGGGAAGAAAATGGTATGATGGAGGCAGAATGTTTAATAAAAAGAATACTTTTAATGATTATATCGATTGTGCCAAAGCGCTTATCAAACAAGGTTATACGTCAGGAGATCGTCTGTTTGGTAAGGGCGAGAGTGCCGGCGGTTTGCTTATGGGTGCAGTTGCAAATGCTGAACCGGATTTATTTAAAGGATTAATAGCATGCGTGCCATTCATGAATGTAATTCACACAATGCTTGATTCCACATTACCACTCGTAACTTTTGAATATGAAGAATGGGGTAACCCTGCAAAGAAAGAAGAATTCGATTACATGTTCAGTTATTCTCCATATGAGAATATCAAGAAACAGAAATATCCTTCAATGCTTGTAACAGGCGGGTTCCATGATTCTCAGGTTCCGTATTGGGATCCTGCGAAATGGGTTGCAAAGCTGCGGGAAATGAAAATGGACGAAAATCCTCTCCTGCTCAATATGGATATGTCAAGCGGTCATGATGGTTCTTCCGGCAGATACAATAAATATAAAGCCATTGCGATGGAATATGCATTTTTAATCACTCAGATTGAGCATTAATTGAATTACTTAGATAAATAGATTCGTAAAGATTTAGTTAAACCGTTTGACACTTTCATTCTTACTAAATAAACACCTGCTGAAAAACTCGTCGTTGAGATCTGAATGGTATTATGTCCCGATTTTATCATGAATATTTTTTTGATTGTTTTACCGTTAATGGTGGTTATTGATATTTCAGCAGTGCTGTTGAGTGGTATAAAACAATTGATAGTAGAGGCTGAATTAAAAGGATTTGGTGTTGCAAAGAGGACTAATGGCTGGACACCACCCTTTTTTTCAGATTCAGTGGAGCCACCATCTTCCGGATATTTTTCCTGCAATAGGATTCTAACAGCGTTCAGTACGTTTTTTCCAAAAGCTTTTAAACTGCTTTTTGAAACACTCTTTCTTGGCTCAGTTGATCTGTTTCGCGTTGTTGTATAGGGAACTTCGATTGTGGCTCCGAATAATATACCGGGTAGGTTGTTAACAAATTGTTTGCATGTGGTTGAATTGGTACTGGAAAATGAATTGAAAGCAGTTGATTTATCGTAGATGTGTCCTTCAGTTGTTTGGCTGTCCTGAAGGATTTCAGCAAAATGATAAGCCTCTCTTCTCTTAGAAGTGTCAGCATAAATGTGGATATTTTCAGCGGTTTGCCCAGGCGAGTGAATGTCAAGGCCAAGACGCAATAATGTATCACCAAGAACTGGAAGTTGCGCTTTTACGGCTCTTACAGATTTGTATAGAGGGTTTGTGATGTAATCCCTGTTGTGATCGTGTGGTGTACGTCCTTTGCCTTGTTCTCCAAGTTCAACACCATCTTTGTCAATTAATGGAACAGCAAGTATTTCTAGTTTGTCACGACACCAGCGACCAAGTGAATCATTGGCTAGTGCAGCTTCAAGCATACCTTCAAGAACCCAGCTTCCTGTTGCTTCGCAGGCGTGATGGCGGGATGATAAAAAGATTCTGTGTTTACACTGGCCATCGATTCTGCCAACCCGTATAAGTTCAACTCTTCTACCGCTATCACTTGTACAAAATAGTGTTTCAGCAATATGCTGGTCATCTGTATGTGAAGCAAGGAATGCTTTTAGTTCCCTTTCAGTATAGGGAATTGTAAAAGCAAATCGTACTTCTGAAGAATCAGTAAAAGTGTAACTAAAGAAGCGTGCATATTGCCATACAGTTCCATTTGCCTGCCATTGCCAGGTGGCACCAGTATCGGTACTTATGCATGGCCCATTTACATGCATGCGGTAATCATCGAATTTAAAGTGCAATTTACGTGACCCTGTATTTTTTACGCTGAAGTTCCAATAAAACCATGGGGTTGACGTATTGATGTTGTCTGGTTTTATATAAATGGTATCGTTTGCAGAGCTGTCAACAACAATATTGCCGCCTGAATATGCTCTTGAAATTGTGATGCCATTGTTCAGTACCCATGTTTGAGCTGAAACAAGTGATGATAACAGAATGAGAAGAGGAAGTATTTGGTTGAATTTCATAATATGTGTTCTTTCTATTTTGTCAGATAAAGTTTGTGTTCAAGAACAAGACCACCTCTGGTTTTAAGTTTGCCAATATAGAGGCCCGAAGTTTGACCTTTCCATATTATACGTACTTTATTATTAAGGTTTTCATGTTTTGAAACAATACTGCCATTCATGGAGTAAATGGTATATTCGGCAACCATTCCTTCGGGCAAGTCGCATTTAATCAGAGTTGATGGATTAAATGGGTTGGGTACTGCCATTAATACAGGCAATTTGTTATTCTTGTATGTATCTGCTACTGTGCTTAATGGCAATGAATCTTCTTGAGGACAAGGGGCAATCATACCTGCGGTATTAATTGCCCAACTTGCAATGTCCAGACAACTTCCTTCGCGCAACCACTGTTCCGAAAAAGCAATATGTGGGATATCTCCTGGTTGAAAACCACAGCTTCCAGGTGCACCAGCAATATGGATAATGCCATCCCTTCCTTGTGTAAGTCCTTTATGAAAACCCATATAATCAACACCTTTTGTCATGGTAAGTTTTCTGCGACAAAACCATGTCTCACCGTTGTCAATAGATTCGGCAATTATTGTTTTATTATCTGGTGAACGGGTTACCATAATCATTCTGCCACTGTGAAGTTTTAGTGGAAGATCGTAAACGCCTATACCTTGTACAGTAAATGGAGTTGGTTTTGCAGTGTAGGAGTTACCTTTGTTGTTCGTTATGTACTGTGCCATAGTGGCTATGCTGTCACTGTTTTTTATTGCACCAGAACCCATGTCGGGACGTACGTATACTCTGACAATTCCGCTGTCAGTTATGACCATGGATTTGTTTATGCCAGGCACAGAAGCGCTGCCAAATTCCGACCAGGTCAACCCGCTGTCGGTTGAGATATGCAGTCTTTTGTGATACATACCCATGCTGATAAGAGTGTCTGACCCCATTCTATACATGCTGAAAGGGAAGTTATATATCGACTGGGACGACCAGTTTCCATAGGTTACGCCATTGTCGCTTGATTTGCGAAGAAAAGTATTTGGGTTTGACTGGAAACCGCCAAATGCAGTGATTGATATCTGAACCAATTCTCCATATGTATTATTGAAAAAACCTCCAAGCTCTCGCCAGCCGGCGATATCATGATAAGAAGAGGAGTTATCCCAATTGGCATCTCCAAGCCTAAGTCTTGAGATTCCCAGAACTCTCTCCCCGTTGTCCTCAGATATGCCTGAAAAAAATCCAATCAGAATATCGCCGTTTGGAGCTTCTGAAAGTTGTGGTGCATGGTTACATTTATGGTATAGAGGACCGCCAATTCCATATGTTGAGTCAACTACTGGCAAAACTCTCCATTTAAAATAGGAGACATCAGAGTGGGCTCCATCCTGCCAACCCGGATATCGTATGTCAGGGTATATTGTCAGATATACCTCTTTTGCAGATGGTGAAATGTCTGCACATTTAAGCTCATACTTGTTTGAAATTCTGTACAATACGCCATGTTTCAAACTTAACGATTTTGCATATTGTCCGGCAAGATATCGTGAAGAGGCAGAATCGCCTTGAATAGGTTGCAATGAAACATAAACTACTGAATCCTCCTGAGTGGGGAAGAGCGCGCTGGTCAGACGGACGCGCTTGAACTCTATTCCGTCGCTGTTAGTAAATCTTTCACCATTAACGGGACTTATTGGAGCTGGTCTTGCGAGTGATACATTTTTCTGATATTCTTCGTTTGGAGATGCAGCTGTGTAGCTTAAGTCCGCTGAGGAAAGTTTTGAAATAACAACGCGGAAACCAGTAAGTTTATTATTAGCGACCGCTGGTAAACTTCCCCTGCTGACAATGCGTGCAAATAGTGAATTGTCAGCTATACTACGAACGGATTTTAAATGGCCGGTAAGTGAACCTCCGGGATTAGATATAGTGCCGGATTGATAAGGTGCCATCCAGTCAAAACACCATTCTCTGACATTTCCGCACATATCATTTAATCCGAATGGATTTGGAGGATATAGTGCAATTTTTTTCAGACCACTGGAAAGAGAGATATTGCCAACGGAGGGGTGCAAGGTATCTCCGGAATAGTACCATGTAGTTGACTTTCCTCGGCACGCATATTCCCATTCAGCTTCTGTTGGAAGTCTGTAAGTATATCCGTCCGGATCATTAGTTGTCAACCATTTACAAAAAGAGTCAGCTTCAAACCAGGATATGGCATAGACCGGTACAGAGTCGCTTTTTGGATCATATAAGCCATATCGAGCCATTATTGAAGGGTTAAAAATCTTAAATTGTCCTATCGTAATTTCATTTATACCCATAAAAAAAGTATCGAGGTGAACGTTGTGTTTAGGAAACTCATTGTGTATGCCATATTTAATGTATTCAGTCAGAGCGATATGCGCCCCTAATGTTCGCCCCTCATTGCCCATATCAAAAGAGTCCGCAGCAACACGAACAAAGGTGATTCCCTTAGAATTGGTAAAAGAGGTTGTTTGAGGTATTTTGGCAAAGAGAAATGTTGTGGTAAAGAGCAGTGTTATGGCGACCGTGTAGAAAAATTTCATCGATTACCTCTTTTTTAGGTTCTGTATAATAATAAACAAATTTAATGCCAGGCCAAACACCTTTAAAATTTAAAAAAAATGATGTTTTGAGAATTATAAGTGTAGTATTTTGCTACATATGGAGACGTTTTCGTGAACAACGCTAATGCAGTTGAAAAGCTCTTATCAACAGTAACATTGCCTATTGGGAATGCAATAATACTGATAGACTCTGATTGGAAAATTAAAGAGTATTTACAGACATCTGTTCTATATAATACAGACCATTCACATCTGAGTGTTTTCGAGAAGCTTTTGGAAAAAGAGAGTCACCTGTCTAAATTTTTCAGAATATACGAACAAACAGGGCCTTCTTTAGAGAATACATTTGTTGGTCCATTTCCAATCAAACTGTATTGGCAAAACAGAATATTTGATTATTACTTTTTTTCAGCATTGCCTTTGTATTATTGTCAAATCTATCGGTTAGTCAATAATAATCTGGTAGCTGTTGTTTATTATTCACCAAATCTTCCGCGAAATGACCATCTTGAAGAGCCGGTTATATTTTATGATCATTGGCAAAGACTCAAAGCATTTAATCTGCCATTTTACAATCTTCTTAAAGTAAAATTTTTAGCTCCGGAAAAACTCTATAATATCTCATTAAACACTCTCTTTGCACAGACACCGGAAGTTGTATCAAATAATTTGTTGTCCGGTGTTCATAAAGAGTTGAGAAATGCATCATGGAAACCCTGTTCTTTTGCGAATAGGCGAGGGGGCTGGTCAGTATCTGAAGAATCTTTTTGTCAAAAACAGGAAAAAGGGTCTTTTCATTTATATAATAGATCCGATACATTTCTTTTGCTAACATTAAACAAGCAACTTTCTGAGGTTACATATAATCTTGAATTCCGTATTGAGAGCTCTTCCGGAAGACCTCCCATAATTATGGTTGGTTTACATGGATACAGTGCACCTAATTCACTTACGCCCGATCAGGCAGGTTATTCGATAGGATATTCTACAGATAACAAAACGGTTCAATTCAAAAAGAAGGGGTATCTAATCTG
>JAEUSG010000605.1 GCA_016788315.1 Fibrobacterota bacterium
GTTACACCGAACCCTTTGTGCAGAGTGGAGATAATACCGTTTATCGATGCTGCATTTAAGGGGTCAAGACCGCTTGTAGGCTCATCATACAGCATAAGACTCGGCATAAGCGCAAGTGCACGTGCAACTGCTGCCCGTTTCATCAACCCCATTGAAAGAGAAGAAGGCATTGCCATTTCGATACCTGTAAGCTCAAGCAGTTCAAGCCTGCTTTTTACAACAGAAGCAATTTTAGCAGGAGAGAAGTCTGTATGATATCTTAACGGCAGAGCAATGTTTGCACCTACTGGCATATTGCTGATGAGTGCAGAGTTTTGAAAGACATAGCCGATATCCAGCCTCATTTTATGGAGTTCTTCATGAGAAACAAGTTTTGTATCGCGACCTCGTAGTATAACACTGCCGGAACATGGCTTAAGTAGACCACAGCATAGTTTTAGCAGGGTACTTTTACCAAATCCGCACTGGCCTACGATTACAAAGGTCTCTCCAGACCTGATTGTAAAAGAGACATTCTCGAGAATCGGTCGATCCTCGACATAATGAAAGGAGACATTATCGAAGATTATCTCTTCTTTTTTATGCTGCGTTGAAACCTGCATAGAACGCCACTGTTAAAATTGTATCTAAAAGCACTGTAAATACTATTGAATTAACCACTGCCTTAATTGTGGCCTGTGGTACCTCCTGAAATGAATAACCGATGGAAAGAGAATGATAGCATGTAGTTATGGAAACCACAGAACCGAAAAGAGCGCATTTAATTGCAGTGAGTACAATATCGATTGTTGACAATTCTTCCATAATAGCGTTTAGGAATGTATTAAGCGGCATTCCAACGATAAGATTTGAGAATAGAAAACCTCCCATAACTGCAATGCCATCAAAAACAAGAGTAAGACCGAAGATCGAAATGATAAATCCGAAAAGGGCTGGTAAAACTTTTGCATGTACAGGATCAATTCCCATGACTTCAAGTGCATCTATTTCATTTGTAACTTTCATATTACCAAGATAGGTCGATAATGCCGCACCTGATCTGCCTATTACTATAAAAGTGGTTACAAGTGGACCAAGTTCACGTATTATGCCTATTACCATTATCTTGCCGAGGAAGGAGCTGGCTCCCAATTTTGGTGCAAGAGTATTGGATTGGATTATGAGAATACTTCCTAGCATAAGACCGATAATAGCAATAATCGGAATGGCCTCTACACCGGTAAAGAGAATCTGGAAAATAACATCACCACGAGTTACAGAACGACCCTTTTTTCTGTATTTAAAGAAAGCACCGATGGTATTAAAGAATAGAGCAAGGAGTTCGTAAATGTATGCGAATAATGAAAAGAAACGTTCGCCTGCCCAAAAGAATAAATTTTTCCAGAATATTATACTCATTTATTCTGCCTTTAATAACCTTTTCTTAAAAATACGGGGAAAAGTAGAAGCAACAAGACTATTCATGGATTTCAGAAGTTCTTTTTCTGCACCCTTTGTGTACGAAGACACAGAAGCCCACCAACCTCCCTCATCAAATGCTTCATCCGGAAGAATTGCATCGTGCATTCCATTTAGCCCTGATGCTAACAGAATTGTTTGCGGCATTAGACGGGTGAGTGAGTCAGCAGTTGAAATCGTTGTTGCACCCGGCAGATAAAATATTGACATTGTGTCCAGGCGCAGTCCCATAATTAAAGGAATCTCATTGTTTCCTGCTGAATCATTTCTTAAGGCAAATGATGCGTATCGAATGGTTCTGTTAAGCAATTCACCTTTGTCAGGAATATCAAGATCAATGTTTTTAAGCTCTTTAATCTGTTCTGAATATCTTTCTGCTTTTTCAGAAAGTGTTGAAACTGGAAGTTTACATTCAGCTTTCATTGGCATGTCGGTCTTTAAGGAATAAGCATATGCCTTTTCCAGTTTTGAATAGCGTGCCCTTTTAATTTCTGAAAGCAGTTGCTGGGCTATACGAGTTCCGACTCTTTTTGTAGAGGCTAGATCGGCTGTTTCAATTTTGAGAGAGACATCACATGCAGGCATTGTGTGGAATATGACAGGACATTCCAGTTTTTTTTCCAGCTGCTGAACAATAATTCCCGCAATGTCAGTAGTAATAGCATTATCTGCGGATAGTATGACGGGCCGGATATTTGTAAAAACTATACAACCGCTGTTCTTTCCATCCTGTTTTCTGAAAATTAAAGCTGATGTAATTGCCGGTTTGGAA
>JAEUSG010000613.1 GCA_016788315.1 Fibrobacterota bacterium
CGATAACACAGGAAAATCAACAACCAACAAAGCTTCTCTTAACAATCAATTTCACTTTGCTTTTCCTGCTTGTAAAATTAGATTTGTGATGTCTAAGGGGTCTTATTCTGTGATTGGAGGAATCGTTGAACAGCTAATTGAAAATGACACGGTAAGTGTTTACGATGTAAGAGTTGATGCCCCGAGTGCAACCACCGTCGAAGTATCAATAAACCAAGCAGGAACATCAACCCACTTATTACAATACAATTTTCCAATTAAGCCCCTCGTTACAATTAGTCCCAACCCATTTAATGCACAAACAAAAATTCATCTTAGGGGCGTATCTAATTCAAGCGCCAATGAGAAGTTACGAATTGACATTATCGGTATTGATGGCAAGTTGGTTAAGACATTTTATTCTGTCACTCAAAATCCATCCGAAGGATTCAGTTGGGATGCATCTGCGCATAAGAGTGGCCTTTACCTCATAAAAGTTACCTTGGATGAGAATACAATATCCAATAAAGCCTTCCTGATACGCTGAAGTGGCGCTACTTCTTTTTTATTGCCAGACGAATAACTATCTTTTGATTGCAACAAATTCAGTCGTTAGAGAGGTTATATATGGCATTATTCACAGACGAAGAAAAACAATTTTTGCAGGAAGCTCTGGGAGTATATCTCCAGCTGGTTCAACAACGAATTTCACGTGAGCAGGCAGCGCCATACCTTGAGATGGCTCAAAATGTCCTTGAAAAGGTTGATCTTGCTGATGGTGCTGGAGGAGGAACACCGTCCGAGAAACCACGCGGTATATCTGACGAATGGTTTCAGGCTTGCTGCCTTTCTTGCGACAAACTTGCTCCCGGCGGTAAATGTAATGATAAAATTACCGAAAAATTTCCCGGCAAATGCGATCCGATAATTCTTTACGAAAGAGCAAAGCAGAAACCAAATGCATGACGATGAACGGCTCGATCCTGCCTATTTACAGCATATAAGAAGCACCACACGCATTCTGAAAAAGCCCATTGCCGGCATTGTTTCAGGATATCATAAGCTGCCGTATATACTGATAGCACCGGACAAGAACAATGATCGCTGGAGTGTAGAGATACGAGGGAAGATTCATGTCTCCCCTAAGCTTGTAATCACACCTAACCCGAACCATCCAACCTTTGCTGAACTATTCGGCACAGAAATGATGAATGCTCAGCTCTCTACCAGGATGTTCTCATTCCTTTACACAAACAGATACAACAACATCAAGATTGAGAACGAGGATTTTCATGTCGAGAAGTCTGAAGAGAACCAGGAAACGAAGATTTCCCAGGCGATGGAAGAGATCATGCAGCGGGAGCTTGTGACTACAGCTTTAATTTCATGCCCTGATGTTAATTACTATCCGGTTGCACTGGAAAGATTTATTCAGGACATTCTTGAACGGGAATTCAACGTCTGATTACTATTTAGCCAATTAGTTTGTCGGCTATCGAATCCGCAGCTGCTTCAGTATTATAAAAACCTGAATAAACTCTCTCTTTGACCTCAGCAAGACGATCTTCTCTGATATCCTGTGCAGCCTTTGCAAAGGCAATTATGCTCTTTCGATTGGCATCTTCATTTTCTGCATTCTTCCACGAGTCGACCGAATCCTGTCTTACCGGCGCAGATGCGTTTTTTTTATCCTTCTCAGTCTTTATTTCTGATTCAGCGCGGTATGCATTGAAAACCGGCTGACCTGATATTTGTTCTATACTCATAAAAACCTCGTTTTTAACTCAAAATATAAGGGAGCCTCCCTCCCTGGAGATAACCTCCATCCCTGGATTACCCTATTTTGCCTATTAATCGGAATAATTAAAGGAAAACTTAACTGATATTTCTGTAGCTATTTACCGCGGATTTTGGCCATTCGCTCCATATCCTCAATGGCTTTTTTGATTTCTGCTACATCAAAGAGGAATTTGCAGAGCTGTTTTGAAAAGGGGGTGTTTATCTTAATTAGGGTTTTTATCGCATTTTGGCGTACCAGAGGATTTCTATCCAGACCATACTCCCCAGCAATGTCCACCATCCATGGTTCCGGAGCGGATTTACTTATCTCGCCCAAAACCCAAAAGGCTGTTGCACGCATCAGATGATTTTTATGCTCAACCATTTCACGGACATCTGTATCGACCTTCTTGAAGCCCAGCATATACAGTGCTTTGATGACATTTCCCCTTACACGATTGTTTGGATCGCGACGTAAAGAGGATAAGGTTGGAACGACTGTTTTGTTTCCTGCAAGTTCAAGAGCTTCAACACCATTGGCTCGCACGCGAGGGTCGGGATCGTGCAATACTCTATAAATTAATGTGAGATCCTTGCCGCCGAGCATCTCCTTGAGTACAGAAACCGCAGTTGCCCGCATCTTCTCATCATTATCTGTGAGCATTTCAGAGACAACCTGCTTAATCTTGTCGCTTTGACCAAGAAGGCCAAGAACCTGAAGGCTTCTAAGCCGGACATCCTCGTCGTCAGCCTTTAGGCCTGCTGCAATGTGATCAATAACTATTGGATCCAAACGTTTGAGTAGTGTTGCAAGCCCATCTTTAACACCCTTGTCAATATCGGCCCATGCCTCAACAAGTTGACGCCTAATGAGATTTGCGGAACCGATAACAGCCTCGCGGGCTACATTCCTGTTTGGATGACGTAAGACAGGTATCAGCGATTTAATCATGCTGATACTGCTCTTTTCAGCAACCAAGCGGACAGCTTTTATTTGCCGCTGTTCGTCGTTTGAAGCGATTTCAGCTAAAAAGGTCTGTTCATCCATAATTATTTATAAATTACATTATGCAACGAAATAAACTCCACTATGTTCCTACATCGGCATGCTTGTCCATTTAAAATACAAAACCTAGATTCATTCCTGCCCCTACCTTTGATTGATATTCATGACATGGTACCGGTTCCTCATCTCCTCTCTTTTCATCCCAATAGTCACGAAATATTTTGTAGCCAAGTTCAACCCCTAGTGATACTCTTCGGAGAATCATATAGTCAAAACCGATACCGACTCCTGCATTATAAGAATCCAAGATTTTGTGAAAATTTTTTGAGCCTGTCGTTTTATCATCATCGCTATAGTAGTAACCGCCAACCATCAGATAGTACCTGTATTTTTCTTCCTGAATGATATCCTTCTGAAATTCCAGTCCGATAGAATAGTTCTTGATCTCCGCTGTGTCCTTTCCCCATGAACCGTTGTACAGATATCCGATACCGGTAATCTGGATACGGGTTTTTTCCGAAGGACGAACACCGTAATAAGCGCCGTAGCCTGAGATATTTGATGCTTTAAAGCCGAAAGCCTGCCGGTATTTTACATATACCGGCTCTGCATCAAGCCCCGCAACCAGGAGAAATAATATTGTTAGTAAAAGCGTTTTCATTTTTTATTCTCTTGGTTCAACTGAACACAATCATTAGAAGAGAAGATTCAAACCAATATTGACTCCAAGACCTGTCTCTTTTCTTATATTGTCAGCATATTTCTTATCAGCCTCAGAGTAGACATCCTTGTCAAGATCATGGTCATATTTATAACTGATACCAACGTCTGTCGAAAGATTTTTCAACAGTCTGTATTCTATTCCACCACCTATACCGCATGTAATTAGCGTCTGATTCCTGTCGTTTGGATTCTTTACACTATCTGGTTCAGAACCCATCTTTACCGCCTCCTCAATTACACCATAGCCGCCACCAAGGAATAGGAATACTCTATATTTATCCTCGCTTATGATATTTCTCTGAAAATCAATACCGTAATTATAAATATTATCCTTACGTACCTCTATTGGTTCATCATCTGTGCCCCTCTGAAATTCATGGTATTTGAACCAACCGGTCAGCCTGATATAATTATCATTAAAGAAACGCTGCTGAACACTGACTCCATAGCCCGTTACGTTTGAATAACGGATTCCAATCTGGCTTCCTGGCGCCTCTTCTTTTACCCAGCTTTTGTCTTCTGCTGAGAAAATTGCTACTGCAATTACCATTGTGATTAATAGACTTTTCATTTTTCTACTCCTTGTTTTAAACTTTCATGATTAGTAAAGCAAGGGCAAGACCAATCACAGACGGCAGGCAAGCACTATCATAACACCATGATTTTATTATAGATACACACAGCACCTCAAAAACTGTCGACATGTTTCTGCATAACCAGTTACGCACTTCCGTTTAAACTAGTGCGTAATAATTTACGCACTAGTTTAGTTTTGATTATATCTTCTCTAATAAAACATGATAAACGGAATAGAACGATACCTTAAATTCCTTGCCCACGAAAAACGGTTCTCGGCACATACTGTCGAGGCCTATGGTCGTGATCTTAATCAGTTTGCAGCAATTGTCAAGGAGCTAAGAAAAAGAGAACTTACCCCTTCAAACATAGACAGAACAGATGTAAGAAGATTTCTTGCTTCACTTTCCGGTGCAAACTTTTCTAAAGCAACAATCGCCCGTAAACTTACTGCCATCAGATCAATGTTCGCATGGCTTTGCAGGAGTGGTGAACTTAACAGCAATCCTGCCTCTTCAATACATTCACCGAAACTGGAAAAGCGACTACCTGTGTTCTTAACCGAATCCGAAGCAAACAAACTCACTGAACTCCCGGAGACTGATGATAAATTCGCTTCGGCCCGGGACAAAGCAATGATAGAACTTTTCTACGGATCTGGATTGCGCCTATCAGAACTGGTCGCATTGAATCTTGCATCTATACGGGTAAAAGAGAAGAGTGTACTCGTACTCGGTAAAGGTTCTAAAGAACGATACGCTTCACTTACTGATCAATTTATTAATGCATTTAATGAATACTCTGTTTTTCGCAAATCGCTTCTTTCAGATTTACGATTAAAGGGACATGCATCAGTTGCAGCTGAGGCGCTTTTCTTAAGCGAAAGAGGGCTGCGTATTTCCAAAAGAATGGTTCAGTATGTGATTCGTAAACATCTTGGTAAAGTTACTGAGAAGGAAAAACGGAGTCCGCACGTTCTGCGCCACTCATTCGCAACTCACCTGCTTAATGCAGGAGCAGATATTATGGCCGTTAAAGAGTTATTAGGTCATGAAAATTTATCTACCACACAGATTTACACACACGTAACTTCTGAACGGTTGAAGGCGGTTTACGAGAAGGCACATCCTAGAGCTTGATTATGATACCGCTTTTACCAATGTTGCTGTAAGCGTTTCTTCGGTAAATGGCTTCTGCACAAAGCCAAGAGCCCCCTCATCAATCATTTTCTGTGCATCACTATCGATGGAATAGCCGGACATCACTATAACTTTTACCTGAGGGTTGATCTTGCAAAGCAGGCGGAAACAGGTATAACCATCCATTATAGGCATAAGCATGTCGAGGAGGATCACATCAACATTGTGACTATTGACAGTGTAATAGGCAACTGCTTCCTGACCATTTGCACAGAAATGGCAGACATATCCATGCATCGTCAGAATTTCATTAAGCAGCTCTCTGATTATCTCCTCATCTTCAACTACGAGAATTCGGATTTTCTGCGGAGCTGATTCCCGTCTGTTTTCCTGGGGAACTACTGCTGTCGGCTTCACATTCAAAACAGGAATATAGATCGAGAAAACAGAACCTACGCCAGGAGTGCTGTCAACGGAAATTATACCATTATGACTTTTCATAGTGCCGTACACACTTGCAAGGCCGAGACCGGAACCCTTTCCAATCTCTTTTGTCGTAAAGAATGGTTCAAATAACTTTGCTTTAACCGATTCATCTATTCCTATTCCGGTATCAATAACACGGCAAACTATATAAACAGTCTTTTCTCTTTTCCTTGTCTCTTTCGCTCTTAGGATGGAAAGCGGCAGGCCTACACAATTGTCTGTTTCAATTGTAAGACTACCACCCTCAGGCATTGCATCCCGTGCATTTAGAATCAAATTCAGCAAAGCGTTTTCAAGAAGTGTTTTATCTCCTGCAACGTAATACTTAATTGCATTAAATTCACATGATATCTTTATGCGTGGGTCTATAGTTCTCTCTGCCATTTGAACCGTTTCCATGATTAGATCATGAAAATCAAGCTCTCGCTCTTCGTATTTGCCCTTCCTGGCGAAGGCTAGTAATTTTCCCGTCAGGTCAGAAGTTCTTTTAGATGTTTTGTAAATTGTTTCTGCGAATTTAGCTTGATCGGGATTTGAACTTTTAAGCTTTTTATGAAGAATTTCAGAATACCCTGATACAATTGTCATCATGTTATTAATGTCATGAGCAATTCCGCCCGCCAATTGACCTAATGATTCCAATTTCTGAGATTGCCTTAACGCTTCAGAAAACTCTTCACGCTCAATATTACTCTTAATAAGTCTTTGCTGGGTATTATCTCGTACACTTTCAATAATGTAGCCTAGTACCGAAACTAAAAAGAGTTCAATAAAATGCACTATTAAATAATCATGTTCATAGTGAGCCTTATACAGTAACGTGTCTGACAAAACCGATACTATGAGTAAGCTAAGCACATAATAGACAATCATCATTATACTGCCAAGTTTTCTGCCAACCATTGATGTCACAAAAAGAGGTGCCAGAAAAGACCAGGCTGCACCCGATTTACTGGCTGAACCATGTGCAAAAAGCAGGAGAAAAAAGAACATGATTATAAAACTTGTAACAAATCCTGAAATCTGATGCCGCTTAGTTGAACGCAGATATATGATATTAACGATTAGAACAAATGCAACAACCGCATCAAGCGATGCAAAAATTAAATTTCCCTCAATCAGCCTTTTAATAGAAAAGTATGCAAGCGCCAAAGATCCAAATGCATTCAATGCGTTTATGGTAACATGATACCGCAGGACATCAACATTGCCCTCTTTATCAAGACCACTGTATAAATAGTTACCAAGTATTCTGGATATAATTTTTTTCAAAACTACCTATATTTATCACATTAACGAAGAACTGCCATTCTTACTGTTTTTACACCACCAGCATAAGTATAACGGCATACATATATGCCATTACCTATTCGAGTGTCCAGATTCTTAATATCCCAGGCAACTTTGTATCCTCCGGTATTATGTTTTCCATTAACAAGCGTTTTCACGAGTCGCCCATTCGAATCAAATATCGAAACATTAACATTCCTGCCTGATTCGGGTACATAATAGCTGATGATAGTCGAAGGACCAAATGGATTTGGCGCACTTTCAATAGCTGGAAACGAGCGGACAAGAAGCATTTTTTCTGTTTGAACGGGAATAGACAATTCTTCAGCAACATCGGCATCAAGTCTGAAACGCACAACCTGGTTATTAAACTGATCTGCTATATACAGTGCCTCATCTGTTGCTTCTATTGAATGCGGCCAACTCATAAGTTTGACAACACTCTTGCGTATCAGAGAATCATATTTATTCCACATATCCTTATGACCATATGAAAACATCAGATTCCTGTTATTGTCAATTGCAGTAAAAGAGAGTTTATATGGATCCGGCAGAAATACACGGCCGAAACGGTCTACATCAAATCGACCGACCTGACAAAGACAGCGGGAACCAAGCCGTGCCATTCTTGGATTTGGATGATCAACTCCACCGTCTGCTGTTGCACGGATATGTCCGTAATGTGAAAGTGCCGGAGAGAAGCCATAATAAGACCATTCAAGCCCTTCCGCAGTTAGAGTGTATCGTTTGATATTAAGTGTATCAAGGTCTTTACCTGCTTCAAGTGTATTTGCAGCTACAATGCCGGTATCTTTTGTCATACGCCCGCCATTGGGTCCAAACTTAAGAATGGAACCATACATCTCAGTAGCCCACCATCTGTCGGTCCACATGGTATCAACACTTGATATAAGTGTATCTACATAATCCGGAACCGGTTTACCTTTAGGCTTAATTCTAGCACCTACAAAGACATTGCCCTTGGGATCAACTCTTACGCAAGATAGAGGTGCATGTACTTCTATAAATGCCGGACTCACTATTGTGCCTGTTGTATCAATTTTTGCAACACGTCCAGCTTGCCATTTATCCTGCACGTTATTGAAATAGGTCTGTGCAAGAATAGGCGGTTCATATATATTGTAAATATGTTCATCCGGCCCGACAGCATGGCCCCTTGTGTTGCCATGTTCAGTAATGATATCACACACTCCGCCCTTGTTTGTTACAGGCCAAAGAGTCATTCTCTCTGTTGTAAAGCGGTACATGCAATCAAGACCTGAACTGGAATAAATAACGTCACCATCCCATGAAAAAGCTATCTCGCCGTTAATGTGATGCTGATGTCTTTCACCTTCGTTTCTGAAAATGGTATCGATAAGTTTGCCTGTACGGCCATCAAAAACGTGATATGCCAGCTTCCAGCCGTCAGCGGTATTAAATGTTCTTATGTAAACTTTTTCATCATTATCGTTTACAGTAAGGTATAATTTTGCATTCTGCTCAAGCTGTATCTTACCAAAAAGCGGATGTGACATTCTCATTACTGATTGCGTTTTACTAGGAATATCTGGTGTAGGATATTCAAGTCCAGGCAAAGGCGCTGTATTTATAAAATACTGCCAAACGGGTTTTACTCCCAACCGTACCCGAGCCTTATATGTCTCGCCCCATGGAACATGGTTACCATTGTCATCGTTATAATCCCATTTTACAGACTGAGACAGCCCTGCAGTCAATGGAGCAGGCGGTGGATACGCTCCGCCTAATACACCAGCCGCCAGATGGCGCACTATTTTTCCGTTACTGTTTACAATTGCTACTTCAACATCAATAGGCTCATTTACTGAAAAAGATATTACAGCACTATCGTTAACCTGGGAAAGGGATGGCGTTTTCACGAATGAAGGAGCACTCCATATTGCGGCAACTGCCATGCAAACAGTAACTATAACTACCTGTACTTTTGTTGACATAAAACCTTCTCCTGTTACTTAATAAGCATTGCCACCTTAGATTCTGTTCTGGTGTCTGCCTTAACTCTGAAAAGATATAAACCTGTTGGTTTACCGCTAAGATTAAACAGATGTGAAGATTCCCCTCTGGAAGCTGACAAACTTCTCTTTTCGATAAGCCGGCCTGCCTGATTGAAAATCTCAATTTCTATTTTTTGTGCTGCCTGCAGATTTAGAGTCATCTTTACAGAAGGGTTAAAAGGGTTTGGCGAAAGCGACAACATCGACTTGTTTTGGGTAAGACCATTTGAGAGACTACCCTTTTCAGCTGCAACACCGGTATACAAGGAATATTTGAATCTTGATGAAGTCGGTGTTACCATTCCGAATCCAAAGGTAGAGATTGACGGACTGATTTGATCAGTTGCAAATCCCTCCTGCCCAAGCATGTTTACCGCCCTTATAACATATGTCTGCCCCTGTATTGAGAATGCGTCTGTAGCTGTAGCTGGTGGCCAATCCCAATTGTAAGTTACAGTATCAGTTATCAGGGTGGGATTTACCTTAGCCCCCTGTATTCTGTACATATTCACTCCAAGAACTTTTGTACGTCTTGGAGACTGCCAGCCCATTCTGAATTTTCCTGAAGTGGGGACCGTGTATGCCCATTCAGGTGAGTCTGGAAACGTTGTGGCAATTATAGAAGGACCCGCTTCAAGCCCTGCATTATTCACTGCCTTGACAATATAGCCACGCGCAACTCGATCCTTAAGATTGTTACCTGTAACAGCCATTGTATCCCAATACTCAGTAGCTGTCAGTGGAGTAGCATTAAGTTTTGTATAATTGCCTGCCATTGTTGCCTGATGCATAGAGCTTCCACGTGCACGGTAAACGTTATATCCAGCAATATCAGCCTCAGGCCTTGGTACCCAGCTTACACGAACAACAGTTGACTCTTCAACAGAGGCGGCTAAGTCTGTTATAACACCAGGAACAGTATAGCAATGACGTGAAAATTGTCCCTCAGCCCCATCTTTAACGGCAACAACCTTATATGAGTACACTGCACCAGCGCTTCCGGAATTATCTGTATATGTAAGTGCGGATACAGGCGATGAATTCAATTTCTGGAAATTCCGTGGAATGCTTCCAGTGCATGCCGCTCTGTAAATATTATAGCCCGATGCTCCTGCAACTGATGTCCAGCTTAGTGCAGCTCCTGCACTGCTATTGCTGATAGAAGCTACCGGTGCTGCTGCAAGTGCATCCATTTGTCTCTGTGTTCTTTTGTATCGATAAACCCACGAGGTATTTGTTCCGCCGCCACGACTTATCACTCCTGCTGTGCTTTTCCCTCCAGCCATCATAAAAAGGTTAAGATGTCTGTTATAGGCAAGTCGTCCTCTGTCAGGAGGAGAGGCAATTGGTGTAATTCGCTGCCACTTAAGACTGTCGCACTTGAAGGCCCATGTCTGAGCATTGGCCGCATAAGACATATTACCGTTGAGTCCGTCAAATACGTATATGATAACATCATTAGCTTCATCATAATCCATTAAATTCAATGAAGGACCATTGGAACCGTCGGATGCATCATGGTACCCGGGGCCGGCATCTGCAACTTTAACTCCTTTTCCGCTATCCGGATTGAAAGCAT
Source organism: Fibrobacterota bacterium (assembly GCA_016788315.1). Classification (GTDB taxonomy): domain Bacteria; phylum Fibrobacterota; class OXYB2-FULL-49-7; order OXYB2-FULL-49-7; family JAEUSG01; genus JAEUSG01. Next base: position 10,594 of record JAEUSG010000613.1, read on the forward strand.
ACATTCCAGTATTGTTAAGTATATAGAATAAGCCGCGTCTTGTGTCTACAGTAACCGAATAGGCATACTGCGCAACAAGCACAGGAGAAGGATACTGAACGGACCTGTTAAGGTGGTAGCTATAAGCACTTATTGTTCCGCTCTTTACAGAAAGCATAATGTCGTGAACAGGATCATATTGCGGCATAATGGTAAAATCGGTCTGATTGAAAGTTGTTGGCCCGCCCATAAATGCCCAGTGGTTACGTGACATTGAATAGGCCCATAGAACGGATCCCCGCTTTCGTCCCATTATTATTGTGCTGTAAAGATCGTCGAATCCGCCCTGTGACTGCTGGTGCCCCATTTCAGAACCGGCCATCTGCAAGATCATTGAATCCTGTCCATTTACAGCAAACGACGAAAGACACTGCCTTGTCGGACGTGATGTTGAGTGAACTTTATACCACTTATTCTGAAGAACGTCATACGGATAATAATAGCAGTCCTGAGGATGGATTACATGTCCCGGACCAAGAATAAAGAGACTTGAATTTGGGTCACCCTTAAAATCGTTCTCATAAACCCAGTTTCCCTGGTTTATAGTCATATTCTCATCCATAATCTGAAACCATTGATTATCAGGCAGTGCTGCTGTATCAAGTTGACTGAACACAGAACCGCATAAAACGGCGATTAACGTGACCATCTTTTTCATTATATAACCTCCACGAATAAATGACTACCTGATCAACATTGCCTTTTTTTCAATCATTTTGCCATTAAGCGATGCACGTATGAGATACATCCCTGTTGATCGACCGGAAAGATCAAAAACAACACTGTTTAAACCGCGTACTCCGGCCTGTTTTCTCTGAATAACAAGTCTGCCGGCAGCATCGAAAACTGAAAAAACAATATTTTCACCTGATACATTCTGCATTGAGACCTTAACCATTGGATTAAATGGGTTTGGAGAAACGGTTAACACACTGCTTAGCTCCTTTTCGTTCGCTGCTATGTTTTCCTCGACAGCTGTTCCAGATGTGAAAACAGTGTAGTTAAAACGATTGGAAGTAGGTGTTACCATTCCGAAACCATAGGTACTTACTGAAGGGCTTATTTGATCTGTACCGTACCCCTGCTGACCAAGCATATTTACTGCACGGACAACATATGTTTGATCGGCAAGCTGATATGGCTCAGTACCCGTATTTGGGGGCCATTGAAGCGAAAACTTGACAGTATCAGTAATTATGCCGGAAGTATTGATGAGAGTCTCACCCTTTCTGTAAAGATTTACACCAAGAATCTTTGTTCTTCTTGGAGGTTGCCACCCAAGCCTGAACGTTCCCGATGTCGGCACTGTATAAGCCCATTCCGGCGAATTAGGGAAAGTTGTTGCAACCGGTGATGGTCCCGACTCCTGTCCTGCATTATTTACAACAGTAACAACATATCCACGGCATACACCATCTTTCAGATTGTTTACTGCGTCTGTATATGTATCAGTGTATTCACTACCCGTTACTGGTGTTGAATTAAGCTTGGTATAGTAACCCTGCAATGCACCGCTAAACATTCCGCTGCCCTTAGCACGATAAACGTTGTAACCTGCAATATCTGTTTCAGCTCGTGAAACCCAGCTTACCTTTACAACATGTGTATCCTCGACAGAAGCGGCAACATCGGTGATTATGCCAGGCTTTGTATAACAATGACGTGACAGAAGCCCTTCTGTTCCATTTTTAATTGCTGCAACCCTGTAAGAATACATTGTACCAGCAGTACCTGAATTATCCGTATAGCTGTTACCGCTTATAGATGAGGAATTCAGCTTCGCGAATTTCTGAGGAAAACCATATTGACATGCTGCACGATATACATTGTACCCGGAAGCCCCGGAAACTGTCTGCCAGCTTATCTCTGCAGAAGATGAACTATTTACAATTTTAGCAACAGGGGGCGCTGCAAGAATATCTTTAAGTCTTGGAGATTTTTTATATCTGTACACCCACGCTGTTTTTGTATCTCCGCCGCGGCTGATTATTCCGGATGGATTGGTCCCGCCAAGCATCATGAAAAGATTCAGGTTTTTATTGTACGCCAGGTGACCTCTATCTGGAGGAGATGCTACTGGAATCATCTGATGCCAAACTAAACTGTCACACTTAAAAATCCATGTTTGGGAGTTTGAACTTAAAGACTGTGTACCATTTACACCATCATAGACGTATAGAATTATATCATTTGCTTCATCATAAGCGATAAGATTAAGTCCCATCTGATTTCCGTCAAGAGGGCCTATAGGAAAGCCAGGG
>JAEUSG010000620.1 GCA_016788315.1 Fibrobacterota bacterium
CAGGTTTTCAGATCATTATCAAATAAGTTTCAATTCTCTCAGCAATTATATAGATTAGCCTCAAGGGGAGATTAAAAGGAGTAGCGATGAATTCAGCAAGTGTGATCTTTGCCTTATTGTTGGTTTTTCTTATGCCAGCAAAATCAGTATCATTTACTGATATAACCTATTACAACAGCGCTATTAGTCAGAACAATTACTTCAGGGTTTTTACTCCGAATACCTATAACCCGTCTGATACAGCAAAGAAGTATCCGGTAATCTATTTCCTTCATGGATGCCGTGGAACACATCGTTTAGGAGATTCAGACATACGTTCATACAGCAGCATTGGTCTCTCAACTCCCGCACTTATAAATAGTTCATGGGGCTCCTCAAGTGAATACAGCGTACCATATAATCCCGATTTTGAAAACTTTTCGGATACGGCAGGTGTTATCATTATCGCCTGTAACGGCAATTTTGCAGGTGGGGGGTGTGCCGCTTGGACATACAGTCCTGCTACAACTCCAAATCTTGCTTCTTTCATGAAAGTTCTTATTGACACAGTGGATAAACGATATAACACTGTAGCTTCACGTGCCGGCAGAGCAATTACAGGTATCTCTTTAGGTGGTTATGCTGCCTGTTTCATTGCTGGCAATATTCCTGAATATTTTTCCAGCGCTTCACAATTCTGCCGTTCTCCCGGGCCCTTTATCTTCGCATTGTCCGGCGGTAACCCAACCAATGTTGATGCAAATGATTACTGGCGCAATTACAGATATCTTCCTTTCCGGACTTCTACAAACAGATGGGATTATCTTCAATATTACACTAGAGAGATGTATTATCTGATTTTAGGAGGTGTTCCGGATGTAAAGATGGATTATACAACAGGTATCCGGCATTTTGCAGGAAATTTGAATGCTCAGCTTCAATATCACAGACAATATTTCCAGTCTGGTCCTCTTGAAATTAAATCTCCCTCTCATATTAATACGTATTCGAGCTTTACTTTTAACGGATATTCCGTGACAAGTAATAAGCGAGATTCAGGTTACATTTATCTAAAAGATATTACAGCAAATGGTTTTGGCATATATACCAGACGGGTTCTGCCATTCAACACACCGTTTGATTCAGCAAGAATTACTGTAACCACAGGAGCCGTTTATTCTCCAACTACTTCTTATAGTATAAACAGATATGATTACGGTAAAGATTCTATAACATCTTTGAGTGCACAGTCGGATGCGGCAGGCAAGCTTGCTTTAACAGTAACAGATCCGAAGGGATCTGAGATAGGAATAAACGGCAGCAATCTGCAGGCTCCGGTTAATATGTTGATAAATAAAACGAATGAGACCTATTTTGTCCCAACAGATAAGGATACCTTCCTTAGCGTGTATGTTGTCAACTTGTCAAACAGCAACACAACAGTTACATTCAGCGTAACAACAGAGAATACTAATCTGTTCACCATTCTTGATTCTGCTGCTACAGTTACAATACCTGCAAAAACAAAGCTGAAAATTGACACTCTTGTCGCTCTCCGGGCTTCTCTCTTAGCCTTTCCGTTGAATAATGGGTTCTTGAAAGTTAAACAGACAATTAATGGAACCGTGCAGATAAAGGAACACCTTCTACAGGTTAAGGTTATAAATGCTCATCAGGAGCTCCTGCCGACCTATTATACTATTCTTGACGGAAGAACAGAAAATTTCTTTTCTGTGCCATTTACAGAAGGCACAGGAAACGGCGATGGTGCAGCAGATTCAGGAGAGGTGATCTGCGTAGGAATCAATCCGCCGGAAGCGGCTTCACGAAGTGATAATGTCGGTTTCAGACCTGCCGTACCATGTATCTCAATGGATAACCCTGATTTTGAACTTGTTGGTGTAAAAACATTTACCAGGGAAAACCGCTTTTATCATTCTGTTCTTTTAAAAGCAAAACGGAGTTTTTCTCTCACAAAACCTGCCTTTGTCCGCTTTCAGTCCAAAATTCAATGGAATGAAACCAATAATGGTGGTGTTGACAACAAGGCACTTCAGAATTATAAGGAAACTTTTCATATCGTGCCTTTCCCGAAGGGTGCTTCAGCAGTTGAACACGTTGAGTCGAATCGGGATCAGCCGCTTGTAACTGTACGTCCAAATCCGTCCAGCAAATATATTTCTGTGTCAATAAATGAAAAGATGATTAAGGAAAAATATTCTCTTGCTGTCTATAACATGACTGGTCAGAAGGTTGCTGATTTAAGGTCCGGAGTAAAAAATGGAAGTGTTCTCTGGAATGGTACAGCAACTCCCGGGGAAAAAGTGCCTGCAGGTGTATATCTGATAAAGCTTTCTTCAAATAGCTTAAAAATGTGTCAAAAAGTTATTTTTTCCAGATAAAATAAAGGGATAAATTTGCAGGATAAAGTAATTCGTTTTATTGCACGAGAAGCTGAGCTTCGCGGAATCATTGGATGGATGCCAAGTACAGCTGCTCTTATTACAAAGCAGCACGCACTCTCCGAAGCGATGGGCGAACAGCTTTCAGATACTCTGATGTGCGCATCCATGCTTGTTCAAAATATTAAGAGCGGCGCGCTTTCACTTCGTCTGGAGTCCCAGGGTATAATCGGGCTCATGAATGTTGATGCAACACCGGATGGATTTATCCGCGGTATGATTTCAAAAGCCAACGTTGAGGATGAAGCGGTTAGCCGCTCCCTTAAACTTCCTATGCTTGGGCATGGAATTTTGACAATTATAAAAAAGCTCCACCCGGATAAACCGGCTTATCAGGGTGTTATTGAGGTTGAGGATACTCATGTTGCACCTATGGTGACAGCGTACCTCCTTCAGTCTGAACAGATCAAATCCTCTACAGCTGCTGCGACAATCTATAAAAATGGACAGCTTGAAAAGAGCGCAGGCTTCTTTGTAGAGGCTCTGCCTAAATTGAAAGAGGAAGATCTCAATAAAATCGAAGAAAATATACGTAAGATAGGTAATTTCAAAACCTTCCTGGAAAGCGTTGATTCACCGGAGGCTATTCTTGAACCTCTGCTGAATGGAATGACATATGATGTAACGCGCGAAGTGCCTGTAAAATTTTTCTGTCCCTGCTCAGAAGAGAAAGTTATGCTGGCACTCAGAGCGGCAGGGAATAACGAAATAAGGTCCATGATAGCTGACGGAAAAGGGATTGAAACATTCTGTGATTACTGCCGGAAGAGATATTTGATCTCCGTTAGCCTGCTCAATTCACTCATTTCGTAATATATCGGCAAAATTAGTAGCGATTTATATAATACTATATATCGTTAATATTTTCACAAAATAGCTTGATTTGCCAAAATCACTCAACATATCTTTACAACTCTAATCAATTCAGGAACATATAATATTTATAAGGAGGTTTTGTGGAATCAGATTTAGTTCAGAAGATTATCTCAAATCCCAAGTACAAGGAGCTAAAGTCGAAGAGAAATGTTTTCGGCTGGACTCTTACACTATTAATGATGATTGTCTATTACGGCTTCATCCTATTAGTGGCTTTTGACAAAGAGCTGCTTGGAAGAAAACTTGGTGAAGGGGTAATGACAGTAGGTATTCCGGTTGGTTTCGGGGTTATCATTTTCACAGTAATTATCACGACAATTTATGTCAGAAGAGCAAACCGTGAATATGATGAATTGTCAGAAGCAATTGCAAAAGAGGTGCTGAAATGAAATTTTTAAGAATCATTCCTTTACTCATAGCACTTTTATCCGCAGTTGCGCAAGCAGCTGGCGCAGATCTTGGTACTGCAGAGAAACAGGCAACAAACTGGACTGCAATTATAATGTTTGGTGTATTTGTTGTTTTCACTCTTTTTATTACAAAATGGGCAGCGGCAAAGACACGCTCAGCATCTGATTTCTATACAGCCGGCGGCGGAATTACAGGTTTACAGAATGGTCTTGCCATTGCCGGTGACTATATGTCTGCAGCATCATTTCTTGGTATATCGGCTGCTGTTATGGCTAATGGTTACGACGGTCTTATTTATTCCATCGGATTTCTTGTAGGCTGGCCGGTTATCACATTCCTGATGGCGGAAAGACTTAGAAATCTTGGAAAGTTTACTTTTGCAGATGTTGCCGCTTTCAGATTCAAACAGACACCTATCCGTGTTTTTGCAGCATCTGGTACTCTGGTTGTTGTTGCTTTTTATCTTATTGCTCAGATGGTTGGTGCCGGTCAGCTGATTAAACTTCTGTTCGGTCTTGATTATTGGATAGCAGTTGTGATTGTCGGTGGTCTTATGATGGTTTATGTTCTCTTCGGAGGTATGACTGCAACAACATGGGTTCAGATTATCAAAGCATGTCTGCTTCTTGGCGGCGCAACATTTATGGCCATATCGGTACTCTGGCACTTTGGTTTCAACATTGAAGCCATGTTTGCAAAAGCAGTAGAAATCAAAACCGATCTTGCTACAAAGGCTGGCAGTACTCCTGAAGCTGCTGCTGTAACGGGTCAGTCAATTATGGGACCAGGTAACTTTGTTAAGGATCCAATTAGCGCAATCTCTTTTGGTATGGCGCTTATGTTCGGAACAGCAGGTCTGCCTCATATTCTTATGCGCTTCTTCACAGTTCCTAATGCAAAAGAGGCACGTAAGTCTGTTATGTACGCAACAGGCTTTATCGGATATTTCTACATGCTTACTTTCATTATCGGTTTCGGCGCCATAACATTTGTTCTTACAAATCCTGGTTTCCTTGATGCAAAGGGTGCTCTTATCGGCGGAAATAACATGGCTGCGGTTCACTTAGCAAACGCAGTTGGCGGAAATGTTTTCTTAGGTTTCATCTCTGCAGTTGCTTTTGCGACTATTCTTGCTGTTGTTGCAGGTTTGACTCTTTCTGGA
>JAEUSG010000664.1 GCA_016788315.1 Fibrobacterota bacterium
TACGAAAGTAAACTCGTTCAAATCTGCAAATAATCACCATTTCGCATGAATAGTTGTCAACATTGTGCGCAATCTCATGGCATATCATTTTTTTGCCAAATCGACAATATCTCCAGTAACATTCTGATTTAAAACAAGTTGAACACACAGATTAAATTCAGGAACGGTGATTGCTTAGATGGTATTTAATCGCTTAAGCAGGAAAACACTAAACCCAAAAAGGAGGTCTTTATGAAAAGTATCTTTGGATTCATCTTTGCCATTGGGGCATTGCTATGGGGAGGCACCATTAGCGGTAAAATTACAGACCCGTCGGGAAAAGCCTATTGGTTTGGAATTGCTGAATTAAAAAGCTTTTCTAAAACTTTTCTCGGACAAACCGATACCTCTGGAAAATTTATTATCAACGACGTCGAACCTGGGAGATATTCTTTATCTGTTAGGTCAGAAATTTATCTCACAAATATTTATCCTGAGAGTCTCATTGTGAGTGCTGATACCGTCATTAGTAATTTGAACATTAGATTAGAAAGAGGGAATTATATCTCCGGTAGAGTTTATTCTTATAATGGAGAACCATTACCTAATGAATTCCGGGTAACTGTTTACAAAAGAATTGCTGGAGGAAAATGGGGGTTCTGTGCCGGTACTGATATTACAACAAATCCCAGAACATTCGATACTACGTACTATATAAACAAAATGACTGAAGGTGAATATAAAGTTGCTATAAACATGTACGAACCTACGACCTATTTTAATCAATTTTATCCTGCTAAACATAGTGAAATTGAAGCTGAAGTGATTAAATTATCCAACAATGAATCAATAGATTCTATCAATTTTACGATGCAAAAAGGGGGCACAATATCTGGTACAATTTCTTCACCAATAGGTATAAATGAATATGAGATTGAAGTTTTTAAAAAAGATAATACTCCTTTCCGATTTCATGAAAACGGCAAACGGAATATCATGAGACAAGAACGTTTTTGCGTCGGTGGTCTTGAGAACGGAGAATACAGTATAGTAGTACGTCCCCGTAACGAACAAAACAATTACAAAGCTGAATTGAAACAATTAGCACCTCAATATTATAACAACAAATATAGTTCTGATAGTATCACATATTTTACTGTAAACAAAGAAGACACTGTCAAAAATATTGATGTTTCATTACAAGTGGGTGGTTCAATTAGCGGAAAAATTAAGTCAGAAGACGGATCGAAATTGCCTACTACTATATGGATTCATTCCATTTTAAATCAGACAGACACGACAATTCCAAAGCTTATAACCACTTGGACATCGCTAACTATTAGTAATCATGTAGATACTACTTCTAGGCTCTTCACTTTTAGCGGCTTGCCCCCCGGTAAGTTGATACTATCTGCCAGTTGTAATCCTGATTCGTATTCTACTCTACAACTGAAGTCATTTTATCCAAATGTAATCTTACAAGATTCTTCAGAGGAAATTAATGTTTCTCTTGGTAAGACAACGGTATTGAAAGATTTTGTAATCCCTATAGGTGGTAAAATATCAGGTAAAATTACATGTCCTGTCAATAAAACTCTGCCCAAGGAAATAAATATCTCACTATATAAGGGAGACCGTTTCTATAAACGGATTACGATTTCTTCTAGCGGATTAGACACTTCTGTCGCATATGCTTTTGCAGGTTTACCTCCCGGAATATTCTACATAAGGGCAGGGAGTAACGATGTCTATTACTCATATGAGTTTTACAAACTTCCATCAGCAACTTCACCAACCCCGATTAAAATAACAGCGAGAGAAGATATACGAAACTTGAATATCAAATTGCAGCCTGGAGCAACAATATCCGGGACAATCAAGGATGTTGAAAGCAATAACCCCATATCTGGAGTACTTATAAGAGCAACCCAAGTAGACCTAGACAGCATAACCGAAAGCATCATAAGGGAAAATTTCAGCCCATTGTTAGCGGTCACAGATAGTTCAGGTAAATACTCATTCACAGCTCTGCCAACTGGAAAATATGGTGTATTTTTCCAAAACAACACATACATGCATGTCAATTGGTCTATACGCCAGAAATTCCACAAAATCTATAAAAATGAGTATTATAAAAATGCTCTGCACTTCTCTCAATCAGAAAAAGTAATGCTATCTCAAGGCGCTACCCTTACAGGCATTGACTTGTCGCTACGTAAAAACAATTATGGTTCAGTTGCCGGAGCCTTGTTATACGGTAATGGTGACACATGTAAAGACTTTTACACAGGATTTATAGAATGTCTAAACGATAACTTCATAGAAGGGAGCGCTGAAGATATCGAAATTACATATTCTACGGGTCGCTACATCATAAAAGGACTCAACCCTGGAAAATACCAGGTCAGATATAATTGCGTCAATAAAGTATCATATCATACGGGGGAAGTTACCGTAGTCGCAGGTGATACTACCGAAAACATTAATATCTACCTAACCGAACCGCAAACAAAGGCAGAACTGAAAACCCAGGAAATTGAGGTCAGTACAAGTCTGCAAGGAAACTATCCAAATCCGTTTAACCCGACTACCACTATCAGGTATTCGCTCAGTACAAAAGATCTGGCAGCATCTAAAACAAACTGCCTCAGCATATTCGACATCAGTGGTAAAGTTGTCCGTTCCTTTCCAGTAACTGCGTCTAGAGCAGGCAGCTACAGTGTACAGTGGGATGGGAAAAACAGCAAAAACCAGCCATGCGGAACTGGTGTGTATATCTATAAACTTGTGCTGAACAATAAAGCATTATCAAAGAAAATGTTCATGGTGAGATAAGACGGATAAACAAATAGAGGCAGTGCCGTTAAGACACTGCCTCATATAAAGTAACAAGTTTTATCTAAACTTAAATCTTTACGTACTCACTCGCCTCTTTGAACCTTACTTTCGGATGAGCGCCATACTCAATAACGACATCTCTGCCGCCATTTGTAATCGACATACGACCAGCTTCCATAACAAGCTCATTATAAGCACTGTTCTTTGGTGTAGCCATAATGCCATCGTCATCGAGACGCTTCAGGATTGCCTGCTGCTCAGGAAGTGTTTTTGCTTCGTTGGCCTTTACCATCGCGTTCACAATAAACTCTACGCTGCGGTAACCGTAACCAACCGGCTTAAATCCGTCGCCGCCATAAGGAACGAGCTGGAAATAGTCAGGGTTGGTTTCATTATACAGCTTATCTGCATTTGCTGTGAAGCAATGTTTTACACCGCGGAAGGAGTCCATCTGTTCAAGATATCCGCCATCTTCCTTACCATTGAAAAACAGCATCATGCCCTGAGAGTTTCCGCCCGGAGCAACGTTTGGATAGGCAAAACCGTTCTGAACATTAAGAACAGCACCATTTTCCCAAACAACGCGGCCATCAGTCCACAGGAACCCTTTTTTGCCGTTCGGCCATGGCTCAGCTATGCCGTAAACGTTTACCATTACTGGCTTCAGGCCGGTAACGAATGCAACAAGGTCGATATAGTGACAGGCAACATAAGAGAACGCATCTGAGTTCTCACATGTGCACCAGTTCTGGAAATTTGAATGACGGTAGTACCACGGCTCAATGAGTCTGGCCTGTCCCATTCTGAAGTCCCCGAACATACCTGCCTGATACCTTTTACGGGCAATCAGAGAACGGTCGTCAAAACGTTTGTGATACTCAATTCCGACTACAAGCCCTTTTTCAAAGGCTAGCTTCTCAATTTCGATAGCCTGGTCATGTTTAAGCACAAGCGGCTTAACACAGCAGACATGGTGACCGGCATTAAGAGCCTCTTTAACAGCACTGTAATGGAGCTGGTCAGGAAGGGCAATAATGACAGCACTTCTCTTAGGAAGTTTACCTAGAACTTCCTTGAATAGTTCCGGATAAGGCTTTGATAAATCTACAGTTTTGTAATCAGGATACGACACAAAACTCTGTGTAGGAAAACCGCTTTGGAGCATAGGGGCTTCGGCAAGAGCCTTAAGTGGTGCACCATTAAGTGCCGACACAGAAATCTCGCCAACTACGCCAAGACGCTGAAGCTGATATACTGATGGAAGAATCTGATCGTGGGTTATCATTCCACCGCCCACGATTACAGTTTGTATTTTTTCACTCATTTTTTTAAAAGTTGCCTTTCTCTTAACAATTTATCTCTAACCGTTGCACCCTGAGAGTACTTTTGCACCCTGAGCGTAGCCGAAGGGTGCAATTCTTAGCGTTTGCCGCCAAGAACTGCATCGAATGCCTCTTCAAGCACATCCATACCTTCGATAAGCTGTTCTTTTGTCATTACAAGAGGTGGTGCAAGTTTTACTGAACCGCCGCCGTTGCCCACAGGTCCAAACATAAGCAGACCGTGTTCAACAGCATATTTTACGATATCGAATGCAACATCATGGTTCGGCTCATTTGAACCTGGTTTAGTAACCATCTGTATTGATCCAACAAGACCAACAGCTGCTGCGAATCCAACCTCTTTCGGATATTTCTTCCAGAGTTTCATTACGCGCTCTTTCATTATTTTGCCGAGAACAGCAGCATTTTGAACAAGCTTCTTCTCCTTGATATACTTGAGGTTAGCTAGTGCCGCCGCACAAATTACTGGATTACCGGTATGAGTTGACGTCATGGAACCTGGAGCAAACATATTCATCCAGTCGCCGTTACCGATAACTGCAGAAATCGGCATTCCGGAGCTGATACCTTTTCCACATGTGATGATATCAGCGCGAACACCATAATGCTCAAAGCAGAACATCTTGCCAGTACGGCCAAAACCGGCCTGAACTTCGTCGAATATAAGGAGAGCTTTGTTTGCATCAAGGAATTTACGCAGTTTCTGCATGTAATCTTTAGGAAGGAGAATTGCACTTCCGCCCTGATAGGATTCCATCATAAGACCGGCAATGTTCTTCGGATTAATTTTCTTCTCTTTAAGAGTCTTGAGGAAAACGTTGAAATCAGGTGAACCGCGGAAACCATCAGGACATGGAACGTTGATCATATTTGGATCGTGGTTAACAATCCAATCCTTCAGACCTGGCAGACCGCCGGCCATCTGGGAACCCATTGTACGACCGTGGAAATCGCTTTCAAATGTTATGATAACATCTTTTGCATTACCGCCATTTTTATGGCCGTATGCGCGGGCAATCTTAATTGCACATTCGCATGCTTCAGAACCGGTGGTAAGGAGGAATACTTTGTTGAGGTTCTTTGGAGCAATATTCTTAATGATGTATTTCACCAATTCAGCGCGTTCTACATTCGGAAAGCAGAAGCTGTGGTGCATTGGTTTGTTTACGGTCTTTGACATCGCTTTGACGATTTCAGGATTGCCGTGTCCTGCATTTGCTACAAGAACGCCGGATGAGAAATCCAGCCACTTATTGCCCCACTTATCGAACACATTGCAGCCAATTGCCTTATCCCAGATAACAAGAGGCTGACCACTCATAGAACGTGGTTCATATGCTCTTAAATCATTTACAATCGACTTTGATGCAGGAACCGGAATAGGTGTTTTGATGACTCTGTTTTTTGTCTTTATCGGCTTTACCTTTACCGGCTCAAATGGAAATTCCTTACCCATCTTTACTCCTTGTTTAATATAATGTTACAAATTACTATTAATGTGTTTCTCTATATGTTTTTGAGCGGCCTGAATATCTTTGGATTTGAGTATTGCAAACAGCTCATCATGTTCGGCAAGAGCGCTTCTGACCTCTTCGGTATTAAGCGGTTTTACAAGTCGTGAAAGCTGTACTTTTGCATCGAGACTTTCCATTGCTATGACCAGAAAACTGTTGCCGGTCCGTTTGGCAATTTCAATGTGAAACTGGCTGTCCTTTTCGTAGAAACCGCCGATATCACCCTTATCGAAGGTGGTGTGACAATCGGCTAATAAATTCCCTAACGCAGCAATATCATCATCAGTTGCGCGTTCCGAAAAAAGCTTCACTGCAAGCCGTTCAAGGTGGAGGCGGACAATAGTGAGTTCTACCACCTCGTCGTGGCTCATTTGAAGTACCTCTGCATAACGGCGCGGTTTTATTGAAATTAAACCATACTCATCAAGTTTGCGGAGCGCTTCGCGTATAGGTGTTCTGGACACGCCGAACTCCTGAGCAATACGGACCTCAGGAATACGATCCCCACCCTTCAATTCTCCGGAAAGGATCATCTTCTTTATACGAAGAAAAACCTGATCCGGAAGAGTATCAAGTTTCACAGCATTAGAATTAAATAGGTTTTCGCTCATACTTGTATATTGTATACAATATACATTATTGACCTTGAAATGTCAAACCGCTTTTTTGATTTTATATAATATATTGACTTGAAATGATTTGTACATTATCTTGAACACATGAAACATTTAGAAGTAATACTATACGATAAAGATCTATCACCCGAGGGACTTACTGGTCTCATAAAAAAACTTGAAAAAGCAGCCGAATCAAGACCCGCGCTTATTCTGCTGAATATGTCATCAGTAACACACATTAACAGCGGCGCAATCGGTGTGATTATACGCAAACATAAGGATCTTCAGCTTGATAATGGCTCTATTGCTGTAACAGGTCTCAAAGAAAACATCAGCAGAATATGTGAAAACTCCGGACTCTTTAAAATAGTATCCAATCACACAGAGTGATTCAATGCTCATTCTGCTCCTGCCCTTCTTAATAGTCTCAGGAATAATTTTTGTCACAGTTGATTTAGCAATACTTTTCCGGGAGAAAATTGCATCATCTTACGGAAATTCTTTTTACCTGTCTGTTTACTTTATTCTCGCCATCTATGTTATCTGGTCAGCTGTTTCAGCATACAGATCAGGAAAGCTTACGGCAAAGAGCGCATCAAGCCTTATTTTATCATCTGTTATCTATTTTTTGATATTGCGCAGTTTTGATTATCCCATAGAACGAATCCATTTTGTTGAGTACGGCGCACTCGCAATTTCAGCCATTCACGGACTAAGAAAAAGATATGCATTTAAAACAGCACTGGCGGCAGCGGTGCTTCTTTCAACATTGACAGGTTTGGTTGATGAATTTATTCAATACATTCACCCCGATCGTGTTGGTGAAATCAGAGATGTGCTGATAAATCTCTCGGCAGCAC
>JAEUSG010000702.1 GCA_016788315.1 Fibrobacterota bacterium
TGATAAACAAGATCAGAAGGACAATTGCTATCTTTATCCACGGAAAGTATGTCTCTGCATACGGATCTTTTAGTATCCGTGTCGAACCGACTGGCAACGAAGGCATACCAGTGAGTGATGCACCAAAGAGGAAATTAATCCTTGCCACATTGTTTATAGCCCATCCATTTGCGTCAAGGATAGGTCCAAGGTTACGTTTTCTTAATTTTAATGCAGCAATAAGCATTGATGGGCCGGAAATAAGAAGCATAATTCCTACTGGAACAAAAACCATCTGCCATGCTCTCAATCCCATAATACCTGTGGATATAGCGGCAATTGCGGTGGAGATAGCACCAAAGGCTACGCCTAATGCGGCTACAGTTCCAATGTCAATTTTTTTAGGTTCCGCTTTTGGTGGTACAATTTTGCCAATATTAGCAGCGACTGTCGCAGTAGAGGCAAGCTTTGAATCAGCTTCAGCGTTGGATGCTGCCGCTCTTTTCGCAACCTGTTCTTCAATCATTCTTATAAATTTTTTGTAAGGTGATAAAAATGCTTCTCTAACACTGATAGGATTTGAAATGACTTTTACTATTGTTGCATCCCAGTCTAAACCTTTACGATCGTAAAATAGACCATTGCGTCCTTCCATTAGATTGTCGGAATCGCCATCAGAAAAGACCGCTGCAATGGTTTGTTTCTGACCGCCAGGTCGTGACAAATTACAATAAGCGATATACATTCCAGCCATGCCGGCCAAAGTTGCATGTTTAGCAACATCTTGTATACTTATACAAAGATTGCAGCTCCTGTTGTCAAGATAAAGAGTTCCTGTCTGAAACAGAGCACCTTTTTTTTCATAAAAATCTGAAAAGTTAACAAAATTCTTAAGAAGTGAAAATAAATCTTTTTGAAAACGCAAAAGCTTTGTTACGGATGCCATTTGGCTAAATTCACCTTCAAGAGCAGAATCCTGTTCTATTAGACTAAATATTTTTTCTTTTATACCGCTACTAAGAAGTTCGCTCAAACGTTGTAAACCAAGTTCTTCGACTGGTAGTATAGGTTTCTTGGCTATCCATGCGTCGTATGATGCGACTTTAGACTGAAGCGTATTCCAGTCGCTAAAGGTTAGAGTTGATTTGTTCGTATCTAGTAGTGGTACTAGTGCATTGTTAACTAAGTTGTTGATAGCATTTTCCCATGCTGGATTTATTCTGCCATTTATCAAATGTAGAATACCATTAGGTTCAATCTTAGCAAGTGGGAATGCGGCAAGTCGTGAATCGCTGTCAGAAAAAGTTCCATCTGCGACAGTCTGATAATCAGCTTCAGATCTATTCATCGCTACAACGGCATTATTGTCGTAAGCGACTAGTTTACATCTAGCAAAATAATCATCAATCTTGATTTTTACAGATTTTATTGCGTTCGATGCTGCCGCCAATTCAATTTCACCATTCTTTGACCAGTCAATTAGCATGCTTGCTTCTTCA
>JAEUSG010000721.1 GCA_016788315.1 Fibrobacterota bacterium
GAGATGTACTATGACTACCGCTCTCACATCAAAGATATTCCTTCGCATAATATGCTGGCATTGCGCCGTGCCGAAAAAGAGGAAGTTGTGAGTTTTGAAATTGAAGCAGATCATGATTCACTTGTAGGAAACATTGCAGCAAAATCAATTACAACGGCAAACAAACAATTAAAAGAGCTGTTGACCGCCGCTGTAAAAGATGGATACGAAAGACTGATGAAGCTATCATTATCTGCAGAAGTTCGGATAGAGAAGAAAAGAGAAGCAGATCTCGAAGCTATTTCCACCTTTGAGCGCAACTTAAAAGAGCTGCTACTCTCTCCTCCCGCCGGACTTGAAAGGACACTTGCTGTTGATCCGGGATTCAGGACAGGCTGCAAGGTTGTAGCCCTGGATGAAACAGGTAAATTCCTCGAAAAGTACACAATATTTCCTACCGAACCGCAAAAGGACATTGTCAAATCGACTGAGATTATTCACAAATTTATCAAGGCATACGATCCTAAATTCATAGTAGTAGGCAACGGCACCGCTTCACGCGAAACTGAAAGTTTTCTGAAAACTGCGGTCTCTTCAATTCCGGCTGCAAAGCGGCCTCATATTCTGCTCGTAAGTGAATCAGGCGCATCAATATACTCAGCAAGCGAAGTAGCCAGCAGAGAATTTCCTGATCTCGACCTTACGCTGCGCTCTGCTATATCAATCGGCCGTAGATTTCAGGATCCTCTTTCTGAACTTGTTAAGATTGATGCCAAATCAATCGGTGTCGGCCAATACCAGCATGATGTAGATCAAACACTTCTTAAGAAGAAACTGGAAGATGTTACTGAATCATGCGTAAACTATGTCGGCGTGGAATTAAACAGCGCTTCAGCTGAACTGCTCGCATTTGTGGCTGGCCTTAACAAAGCAATTGCCGAAAATATCGTCAAGTACCGCAACCAGAACGGTGCGCTGAAAAGCCGGAAAGATCTCCTGAATGTTACAAGGCTTGGAGCAAAAGCATTCGAGCAGTGCGCAGGTTTCCTGCGCATACGAAACGGAGAAAACCCGCTTGACAACTCTGCCGTTCACCCTGAAAGCTATTACATCGTCCAGAAAATGGCTGACACTCTCTCTGTACCAATTGAAAAACTGATAAGCGACAACACCCTTGTAAGCCGGCTGAAGGCAGATGATTTTACCGACGAAAAAACAGGGCGTGAAACAGTTCTCGACATTCTTGAAGAATTAAAGAAACCGGGTCGGGATCCGCGTGCAACTTTCAGCTATGCAGAATTCCGTGAAGATGTGACAGAAATATCCCATCTTAAAGAGGGCATGATTCTTGAAGGTTCTGTTACAAATGTTGCCAACTTT
>JAEUSG010000746.1 GCA_016788315.1 Fibrobacterota bacterium
AATCCTGAACTGTTCCTCCTCCTCCGGCTGCTTGGTTTTTAGCATAAAGAGGAACTCTGTTCGGCAAAGACCTATACTGTGAGCTCCATGTTCAATTACCGAATCGAGCTCAACGGGAAGTTCAATATTTGCGGCGAGATCAATAAGTTTGCCATCTTCAGTTTCCGTTGGTAAATCTTTAATAAGAAGAAGCTGTTTACCATCTTTAAGCCACCGCTCTTTTATTTTTGAATAGCGTTCACGGGTTGATGCATCGGGACTTAATATTACCTGTCCTTTAAAACCATCAACGATTATCTCTGTTCCAGTTTTAGCGTATACAAGAAAATCCTCGCAGCCAACCACAGTCGGAATTTCAAATGCTCTTGCAATAATAGAAAGATGCGAGGTTTCACCGCCTACTTCGGTAACGATTCCTAAAACATCGCCCTTCTCAAAATGGACGAATTCATATGGAGGTAGACTGTGAGCACCGAAGACGAATTTCTGATCGACGGATATTGATCGGATACCCTCTGGATAATCCTCAAGCAGATGATTCAGTACTCTGTGATAAATATCGCGGATTTCATTTACTTTTTCGGCAAAGTACTTATCCTTGATAGCCATGAACTTGGCAAGAACCTCTTCAACTACGCGCTTAAAAATAAAAGCGGCATTCTTTTTTTCTTTACCTATAAGAGCTATGGTTCTATCAACTATTGCCGGGTCAGAAAGAAGCCGAATCTGTGCTTCAAGGATTGCAGATTCAGATTCACCCACATGACTGCTCAACCGTTTTTTTACTTCGGTAAGTTCTTTGCTGGTAATTTTAAGGGCGCTGTTGAAATGGGCTATTTCTGTCTTGACATCATCATCTGTAGAGAGGGTCAGCTCACGGATTATGTGCTCTTCCTGCTCAATTACATGTAGCCGCCCTATTGATATTCCGGGAGAAACCGGTATTCCATTTAACAGACGCACATAAGTCCTTCTCTGACCGTCATTGTTTTTACAGGTCCTCTTCCTTGATATTGAATTTGTTTTCCACAAGTCTCACAAGGGTGTCCATTGCTTCGCCCTCGTCACTGCCGTCAACCTTGAGAGTAATTTTGGCTCCGGATTCTGCAGCCAGCACCATAAGGCTGATAATGCTTTTTCCGTTAGCAATACGATCTTCATTCACAAGGATAACCTCAGAATCGAACTGACTTGCCGCCTGCACAAAAGCGGCTGAAGGCCGTGCATGCAGACCATATTTATTCTGGATTACAATCTCTTTTTCTATCATATGTTAGAACCCTATTTTTACCTTTAGTTTACCTGTTTTATTAATCGTCTTTAAGAGTGAGTCTGCTTCCTGCATGGTGCTTTTTAGCATGCCATAAAGCTGCTGATCTTTAAGAAGTTTATTTACAACACTGCTGTCATTGTTAATCTTTGCAAGCAGCAAATCAACACGTTCGGCGATTTTCTCGCCCTGAGCAGTCAGTTTGCTGGCTTTATCAGCAGTGGTGGAAAAATCATTTACAATACCGTCAATTTTAGACTTGTTGTTGGCCATCAATGACTGAACATCGCCGGTAGTAGTTTTGAGATCTTTTACAATTGTATTTACCGCCGCTTCATTGCCTACAACCATGCGGTCTATCGCGATAGTAAGCCTATCGAGACGTTCCGTGATGGATTTAAATGTGCGTATGAACTCTTCATTAGCGACTGTTTCGTCCATAAGCACGCCTATCTCTTTAACAAGCTTTTGAGCATCGCCGAAAACATCGCCAAGCATTCCCATGGCCTCGGCAATACCGCTATCGAAATAGCCCTGCAAAGGCTTACCCGGCTCTGCCATAGTTTTTGAACTGCCCATTCTGATACCGATCATTCTTTCACCCATGATGCCTACGTTTTGAATAGTGACACGGGAATCGTCCGGTATCTGAACTGAGCCATCTATTTCCATATCAACAAGAACATGCCCTTCTTTAAGCGTATTTTTGACAACTTTGCCAGTTTTAACACCGTTAATTTTAACCGGGTCGCCATCAGTCAACGTGCCTATATCGACAAATGAAACTGTTAGAATTCTGGTCTCTTTGCCAAAGCTGTACTCCTTCAGATACATAATGCCGAATATCAGAATTGCAATAGAAGCCGTTATTACAAGTCCTACAATAAAATCCATCTTCTGTGTCCGCATGCTGTTACTCCCTATTCGTGCATCCGCTGACGACGCTTTAATTCTAACGCATCAAGCAGTCTCTGATTGAACTCTTTAGCCGTATTTATTCCATTGTATTTTAGAAGAATATTCATAGCGATAATTTCAGAAATCACGGTGATGTTTTTCCCGGGGAAAATTGGCACCGTTACTTTGTCAACGCTTATACCGAGAAGGTCAATAGTGTTCTCTGTTATTCCGAGCCTTTCGTAAGCCATATGCGGATCCCATTTAACAAGCTCTACGACCGCCTCAACCTTCTTGTCAAGTCTGATAGCGCGTATTCCGAATAGCGACTGAATATTGATAATGCCTACACCGCGGATTTCCATATGGTGCCCTAATAAAGGGCTTCCGGTACCGACAAGAGCATCCTCACGGCGGACGATATTGACAATATCATCAGCAACAAGCCGGTGGCCGCGCTCTATAAGGTCGAGGGCACATTCGCTTTTGCCTATTCCGCTTTTGCCGGTATAGAGCATACCTATGCCGTAAACATCCACCAGAGTTGCGTGCATGGTGACACGGGGTGCAAAATAATCGTCCAGATACTGCTGAATTCTTTTACCTGCCTCGTTAGAGGAAAGTTTTGTACGATAGATAGGCACGTTGTGTTTCTTTGCCGACTCAAGAATTTCTGTATGAGGTTCGCGACCCGCCGTTACAACAACTGCCGGAACCTTGAATTCAAGAAATCTATCGAGACATGCTTTTCTATCGACGGCTGAAAGGGAATCCAGATAATGCCATTCCATATCGGCAATGAACTGAATTTTATCCTGGTGAAAATGGTAATAAAAACCTGTGAGAGCGAGACCTGGGTAATGAAGCCCTGTCCCGCTCACATTACGATCAAGGTTATCGCCGCCTGAAAGCAGTTCAACCTCAAACGCCTCACTGTTCTTGCTGAATAGTTCACCTACTGTCAGACTACTCTTTTTAACATTGAGAGAAAAATCAACTTTGCCATTTTCGTCTGACAATATTTATTCCTCTTCTTCAGATTGTGAATTTGTCTTTGCAATATCAGCAAGGGTGTTCTTGAGACCTCTCTCCTTGTGCCCCTTTACCTTTTCGTTCTGTTTTTTAAGCTGCCGCTCAACTTTTGCAAATGCAGCATCTATTGCAGCGCCCATTTTTTCATCTTCTGATTTGCCGGTTATGCTTTTACCCTTAGTATTAAGAACAACTTCTGCCTTTTTTCTAAGATCATCTTCTGCATCAAGAACAACATGTGCCGAAGTAATATTCTCATAAAACTTTACAAGCTCCTCTGCTCTGCTGATTACATTCTGCTTCAGTGTGTCGGATGCGTGAAAATGACGGGCTGTAAACTGTACATTCATTGTGTTTCCCCTTCGTTGTGGTTTCAAAATCGCTTTAGAACGGAAAATCTGCTTACTTTCCGCCCCTCATATAAAATTTAGTTATTAATATATAAAGCACAATACTAAAAAAATGCAAACACAGTATAAATTCCACACATCCCGCCGAAAAAAGCTATTTTATACCGCATATGGCTCAAATTCTAGTGATAGACGATGATTCGGCGCTGGCCCAATCGATAAAATTGCTGCTTGAAAACAGTAATTACACAGTTCAAACATGCGGTAACGGAACAGAAGGATATCTGACAGCTATTTCGCCCGTCCAACCAGCTCTAATAATAATGGACATAATGATGTCCACCGACACAGAAGGTTTTGAATTGGCACGAAAGCTTAAAAACAACCCCCTGACCAGAAAAATACCGATAATTGCATTATCCGGTATCAAAAAGGCCATGAATCTTCCTGAAACAGACCTTAAAGACCCTGACTGGTTTCCCGTTTCAGAAATGCTGAACAAACCGGTTAAACCTGAAACACTACTCTCTGCGGTTGAAAAATGGTTAAAAAGCAGCTAAAACCCACAAAGAGAATGATACTGCGGCTTTGCAGATATCTTAATTATTTCATTACAATGAAAGGTTACGGAGCAGTTAACTGTCTTTCCGACGAAATAGCCGATGCTCTTAAGCTAACGCCGGCACAGGTTCGGAAAGATTTTTCAGTTTTTAAGATTACCGGTCGTAAAAAGGCAGGCTATAAAACGGCAGAATTGATTCCCCTGTTAACTAAAATTCTTTCACGAAACAACGTAAGAAACGCAATAGTTGCAGGTACAAATCCGCTGGGGGCTGCCCTATTGACAGAACCGATCCTCCTGAAAAACCAGATAAACCTACTCGCAGCATTCAGTGATGACCCTGCCTTTCCCCGCTCTGCTGCGTTAACATGTCCGCTTCTCCAGTATTCAGAACTTAGGCGCTTCGTCAAAGAACATAATATTAAATATGCAATTCTTACGGTAACCAGCGATAAAGCGCAAGCAGTACTGGACAAAATTGTACTATCCGGCATAACAAGCATTCTCTCTTTTTCGACATCTGAACTGAAAGTTCCTGCACATTGCAATCTGCACAACATCAATATTGCCGCTGAATTTGACAACATGGTCTTTTTCTCGAACAGCGTCAACGACAAAAACGGGAATGGTTTTTAAACCCGGCAGAAGGAGACTCTTTCTCCCCTATCTTGCTGTAATACTCACATTTGGTATAACCGCCGCACTTTCCGGCTACTTCTACATAAAAAAAGAGGGGCGGATAAATGCACAGTCTGAATTATCGAACAGACTTGAACTTATTTGCAGACAAATTTCCAACGAAACAATATCTATCCAAAAACAGCTGAAAGTTGCTGATCCTGATGAAAAAACTTCAACTCTGCAATTCAATACAGGACTAGACTACATTTACAAGAACACATTGGCCGAAGCAGAAACTTCAACAAACCGGCATATTAGAATCGCTTCGCAGGGAACCGCCGGAAGCGGAGGTTTCAGACAGGTTGACATTATAGAACTAATCCATTTTGACAGGACGCTTAAGGATCGCTGTAATGGCAGACTTCCTGCAATTGTTCTTGAGTATTCCACAAGGGTCAGCGTCAGGAATTCTGAAAACATGATTGTTATCACTGGAGGAAAGTTCTTAACTGGTAACGATCAATGGATTGATGCTGTTAAGAGTGCTTTGCCAAAACAGGGCGAAACAAGCCTTTTTGCAGGCAGGATAAGAGTAACAACAACTTTACGTGACACAAACGGCATCCGACTTGCCGGTTCTCTGATGCCGGACGGCGTTGCAGAATATATTTACGGAAACGGAAAGACTTTCGCAGACAGAGTAAGAATAAATGGTCGAAATTACCTTTCTGCATACAGGGAGGTAGAAAAAGGGAGCGGGATTGCAATTGCTATTGCAGTACCTGAAGAACCATACATTCTTAATGAATGGACTTTTATCGCCATTCTCACAACTCTTCTTATTATTTCCGCGCTATCAACCGCCCTCATTGCCGTAAAGCTGACTAAGCTAATCGACAAAAGTGAGCAGGAGCTGAAAAATTCCAATAAAAAACTCGAGGAACTGAACGGTTCATATATAAACATGGTTGGAATTGTTTCTCACGATCTTAAAAATATTCTTTCTTCTGTGGGGCTCAATGTTAACGCAGTACATGGTGGTTACTATGGTCCCGTAACAGAAAAACAGAAATCTGCCCTTGCAGCGGCTTCTTCAACCCTTGAATATTTTGAAGCCACTGTAAAAAACTTTCTTGACTACACCCGATTCGAAGGCAAAACACCGCCCATCAATCCCGAAAGAACCCTGTTAACTGAAGACATAATACTTCCCGTACTAGCCACCTTTAAGCCTCAAATAGACAAAAACGGAATATCAGTCTCAATGGACATCTCTGAACAGAGCAATACTGTCTTTGT